>JAIOSR010000356.1 GCA_021107495.1 Desulfobacterales bacterium
GGTGAATCCTCATGAAAAAAGAACGCGGGTTTACCCTTATTGAGCTTATGGTTGTGGTGGCCATTCTGGGGGTTCTGGGGGCAACGGCCATGCCCCTTTACAACACCTGGCAGCAGCGTGCCTACGGCTCGGAAGCCATAGTCATGATGAAGCAGCTCACAGAAGGGCAGATCCTGTATTATCTGGAGAATGATGAGTACTTTCCAGGATCAGATGAGACAGAAAAAACTTTTCAGGTGCTTAAAGATGGTGTCGAAATTCCGGGAAACGCAGTGATAGATATCCAAGATGCCCTAAAACTAACTATTACACCTAATGGTCGTCTTGATTATATTATATCAAATAACGGGGATAACTCTTGCACTATAACGATTAAAGCTACTTTCCCGTTGTTTAGGAATGGTCAGAAGAGCATCATGGTCCTTCTCAATGAAAAGGGATTTGTGGAATACTTCACTCTTGATGATTTGGGAGTAGAACGGGGTTTTGACGATTTCGGATAATTTGACAAAAACGGGTCATATGACCTTACTAAATTCTTCAACATGATTGGACAGCCCAAAAACATTTATGCGGTTTAAATTAAACGGAAAATCATTTTTCCCCGACTATGGGTCTAAAAACAAACGCTTTATTCAATAATTTTCTGACCAGCGGTCTGAAACTGGCGGATATTGATACCTTGAGAAAGGTCAGGGTCCTCAACATATTTGAGCTGGTCTTTATCATTGTGGCCCCGCTTTTAGGGCTTTTTTATTTGAATATCGGGGCTCTCCTGCTTTTTTACATCTGCGTTATTGCCGGGCTCACAGGGCTCGGTGTGATGCTTGTTCTCAGGCTGTCTAAAAATCTCACCCTAAGCAGCAATCTTACCGTATTTGTCCTCTGGGCCGTCTTCATCATAATAAGATGGAACAGCGGCGGCATGTCTCCGCAAGGGCTGATACTTCTGTCCTGGGTGTGGAATGCGGTCCTGATTCTCTTAGCTATTTTCCTTACAGGTTACATGTGGGGGACCATCTGGGCATGCCTGGTTTTTATGGAAAGCGGTCTGTCCGTTATCCTTTTCCGGACTGGACACCAATTCATCAATCTCATCCCCCCTGAAATTTCCCCGGTTTATTCAATGGGTCTTTATCTCACCGGCCTTCTGGCAATCCTTCTGTTTGCATTTTTATTTGAAAAGGAGAGAGCCGATGCCAACATGCGTGAACAGGAAAAGTCCAGGATGATCGCGGACTCGAGAAAATATATGGATAATATTTTTGAAAGGCTGCCCGTCCCCACCTTTGTACTGGATATCAGCCATCGTGTAGTGGAATGGAATCGTGCATGCCATGAACTGACCGGCATTGCGCCCCGGGATATATTAGGCAAGCCGGTCTGGGAAGGATTTTCCTTAGATGAAGAGGGAAGCGTAGCCGACAAATTGCTGGATAATCCGGATGTTCTTTATGAAAAATACAGCGAATCCATTATATCCATGACGGACAGCGGGAGTTTTTCTGTAGAGGCACTGCTTCCCAAACTGAAAGGGGGTATGCGGGCAAGTATTAAAGCATCCCCGATCTTAGATGAGGATGGCAATGTGAAAGGGGCCATACAGATCATTCAGGGCGTTCAAGAGGACAACGCAGAACCAAAGGCCGGATCCGATCACGTGAGTCCCAGTATCGAAGACTCGGGATACCCGGCATTCAGGGTGGACTCCAAGGGCAAAATAGCGTCCTGGAACAGGGCATGCGAAAGGAGCTTTGGTTATCCCGAATCCCAGGTATTAGGGAAAAACGCCTTATCATTAGTATCCAAGGCCTATCGTCCTAACTTCCGGGATACAATCCTTCGAGTGTTGAAGGGAGAGTCTTTCAAGGGCCTGGAATGGAAGTATGGCAACAGCAAGGACAAGTCCGTTTATATGATTGTCAGGGTCCAGCCTGCCCCCGCTCCTTCGGGAAAGGTTGAAGAATGTGTTGTTATCAATACGGATATAACCGCTCTCAAGTTGAGACTGAAAAATGCGGGCCGCCGGGCAATAGAGAGTGAAGAAAAACTGAAAAAGCTAACGGAAAGCTACACCCTGCTGACAAAAAATATCGCCGCCATTATTCGCAAAAAGAAAAAAGAGAGTTAGGAGGTCACTTCATAAACCATAATCTCCGATCTCTTCCCTTTAACCTTTTTGGCCCCCACCTTTCGAATGTCAAATTTGTCCTTTACGGCTGTGAAGGTCTCCTCACCTATAAGGATCTGATTTGGCCTGGCAATGGATTCCAATCGCGAAGCGACATTTACCGGGTCTCCTATGACCGTGTACTCCATCCTTTTTGGTGATCCCATATTGCCTGCCACCACGCGGCCGGTGTTTATTCCTATACGTATGTCAAATCTACGGTCCTTACTCGTTTCTTTCATCATGGCTGCTAACTGCCGAACGATTTCAAGACCCGCGCGAACGGCCCTCTCCGCATCATCTTCTTTTTCCATGGGGGCCCCGAAAACAGACATCATCCCATCGCCGATGTATTTGTCTAACGTTCCGTCATATTTGAAGATGACGTCGGTCATTTTTGAAAAATATCTGTTCAGGATAATATTGGTCTCTCGGGGCGGCATGGTCTCCGAAAGGTGCGTAAAATTAACAATGTCCGTGAAAAGGATGGTCGCGGTCAGCTCTTTTGGCTCCATAATGTCATCTTTGGTTTCCGGCCCTCCTTTGAGGATCATTTCAACGACCTGGGGAGAATGAAACCGTTCTAAGCGGTTCCTCATAAGCTCTTCTTCACGGATCTGCTCGTTTAAGGCGCCCTGTTCAATGACCATGGAAACCTGGCTCCCGATGGCCTTGAGGAGTTCCAGATCGTCCTGGGTGAACTGGTTATGGTATTGAACACTGTCCAATTGTATTACACCGATAATCTTGTCCTTTCGCCAGAGAGGGACGCAAATGGCGGACTTAATCTTCTGTATCATCACGCTTTTGGCCATGTCCAAACGGGAATCGGTCATGGCATTGGACGTGAGAAGGGCAACCTTGTCGTTGATAACTCTGTTAATGAGGGTGCGGCTTGCCCTTATTTCGCCGGGTGGAGTTCCTTGATCCGTTTTGTGTTTGACCACAACCGGTATGAGTTCCTCGCCTTCCATACCGCTGGTAAGTATCACAAACCCGTAATCGGCATCGATAACCATGAAGATGAGGTCCACAATTTTTTTCAGTAGTTCATCAAAGTCGTGTATCTGGTTAAGGTGCCGGCTGATTTCATAAAGTACGAACAGGACCTTATTACTTCTCGCCAAAGTGGATATATTCGTTTCTGACTCATGCCCCAGTCTTTTTGAACTGATTTCCTCGGGTTTTTCTATGGCCGGATCTTCTTTGCCCTCTAATGAAACCAGGAGTTCGCGAGAGTCCCCAAGGTCTTTAAGTACACTACTGCTCTGAAAGATCTGCTGGACTCCGTTTTCATCATGGTCTCCAGTGCTTATGACAAGGGACTCACCGGCTTTATCAGGAGTGGCGGTGCTTTCAAGAAAGGATAGTTTGGTCAAACCAAGTTGTATCTTGTCACCGTGTTTAAGAAATGCACTCTCGACGGATTTTCCGTTGACGGTCGTTTTGTTGTAACTACCCAAATCGCCGATAAAATAGCCTTTTTTCGTTTCCAGGATTTCAGCATGGTGGCGAGATACGGTGTCGTCATTGAGGGTCAAGTCGTTATTCTTGCTTCGACCAATGGTGATTTTTTGTTTTAAGATGGGAAAATTTGAAATTTGTCCATCAGCGGTTATTACATATAAGCTGGGCATGACACCTTTCTTTTTACCATAACCAGTTTCCCTGTGCATCCCAGCGACTATTCATCTTAATTCCAAGCTTTGAAAGAAGATGGTGGAAGAGAAATCTCGTGTTTCCTCTGAAATAACCCAGGTTCTGGCAATGGGCATCGGGTTTGTATCCTTTAGCCAAGGCTTCCGCAAGGCTCGTGGTTTTTGCCGTTTTCTTTGCCAGACAAATATAGTCAAAGTGTATGGAATGATAGAGCTTGTCTTCTATTGTGATCACAACTACGGCATTTTTCGGCATTTCTTCTTCAACCGTGATATAGATACTCAGAAAAAAAGCCACAACAAATATGCTAAGTATAAACACCGTAATAATCTGGTATTTCTTTTTCATTTCCGGGAATCCCGCGTGCCGTTACAAATAAGTGATATTTGTTACCATGAATTGTGTTCTGTTTTGCGTTTCCTACCTAAAAAGTCCGGACCTCAAAATCGAAAAAGCTTCCAGAGTCTAACTCTTTATTTACTCGATTTGAGACGCAAAGTCAACTTTTCAGGCTTCTTTCTTAATATTTTTAGGCCGTTGTGGCTAATATCGCCCTTTGGACCACGTTCTGTGGTTGTATTTTCTAAATCCGCGCAATTACGTCCATGAATACCCGTATTACGGGAAGTCTTTTCCCCATTTTTTTCAAATTAGTGTAATTTACTGTAATTACTATTTATTTAGACTCTAACCTGGCACAAGCATCCGTTCGTTATGCGGTGGTTGTTTCATTTCATTTCCCAATAATATCGGTATAGTATTCGGGACACCGATCCTCAAGCAACTCATTCCTTTGATTCATCAACTCATACCTTGCCTTTTTAACCTCAATCCCGGCTATGTAAAATTCCCCGGCCTCCGATTTCGCACGATAAACCAGTTCGCCTTTCGGCGCCACTATTTGACTTTGGCCGGTATATGTCACTGTGCCTCTCGGACGAATGTCCGAGCCGAATCGGTTTGCAGTGACGGCAAAAACGGAATTCTCCAGGCAGCGAGTGAGCATGGACTGTTGGCAGAACGTAAGGACCAGGTTGGATGGGTGACACAAAAGATATTATTGGACTGCAACCCCATTGAGTTCTGTTTCAACCGACCATCTCCTCAATAACCTCTCTCACCGAAATAATATCATGAATCATGCCTGTGATCTGCCCTGCAGGCAATATACCGGCTTCAAGATTTCCTTTTATCCAGGATTCCTTAATGGCCGCAGGACTAAAAATGTTCTCAGGCCCTCTCTCTCCCTTGATCATTTTTTCAGCCAGGGGCGTGCGCAGTACCCTCATTTGAAACCGGCCCAGGTTCACCACTCCCGTGCCGATCTCTCCGCATTCAACAAGTGTTTTTTTGTAAATACCACTGGCGATACACTCCTTCGTAGCAATAAACCGTGTTCCCATCTGCACCCCTTGGGCCCCTAAAGCCATGGCCGCTCTGTAACCCCGGGAGTCCCCTATACCGCCCGCCGCAATGACAGGAACATCAACCGCATCAACCACCGCCGGCACTAGAACTATGGTGGAAACACCCCCGAAACCCTGAGCCCCACCGGATTCAGCACCCTCGGCAACTATGGCATCGGCACCTGCCGCCTCCGCACCCCGTGCAGCATCCACTGTGGGAACGACCACAATCACCTTGATACCCTGCTCTTGCAGAAATGGAGTGAGTTCTTTCGGCGAGCCGCCGGATACCGTAACCGCCCCGACCCCCTCCTCCGCCAACACCTCTGCGAATTTTGCGGCCAGCGGGTTTTTTACAACGAGGTTGGCCCCAAAGGGATTATCAGTGAGCTCCTTTGTCTTCCTCACCTGATCCCGCACTTCTTGAGGGTCCTCTGCAAATGCTGTGGCCAAAAGGCCGTACCCGCCTGCCTCGGATACTGCGGCGACCAACTCGGGATTACAGATAACCCCCATGGCCCCCTGAATAACAGGGTATTGGGAACCCAACAGCTCGCTTATGTTTGACATAATGCTACCTCCATTATTTTTATTCTTCTTGAGGTACACAATCTAAAGCAACTTGTGCCGCCTCATTTTATCGGAAAGATCGGCATTGGCGCTGGCCCTTGCCCTGGCCCTCATGACAAAGGCCTCCATGGGATTTTTGGGAATCTGAGGTTGCTGCTCTTCAGGCTTTCTGACCAGCTTCAAAGCCTCACCCTGGCAAGTAGACACGCACAGTCCGCAGCCGATACAACGATCGGCATTGTGAACAACCTTCTCATCTATAACATGCAATGCATCCATTGGACATCGGTTGACGCACGTCTCGCACCCTATGCATGCCTCCTGGTCCGCCTCTACTACAAAGGGAGAGTAGGCCACGGTTGCGGGCGCGGGGTGTCGTTTGAGATTGAGCAGAATCTGGCAGCAGCATCCGCAGCAGCAACAGATATTCGTGATCTTCCGGCTGTTACTGGGCTGGAGCACCAGGCCCTCCTCCTCCGCCCTCTTGAGAATGTCCAGTGTTTCCTCTAAGGTAATGACCCGGCCGAGCCCGTTTCGCTCGTAGTAGTCGGCGCCCCACCCGAAAATGAGGCAGGCATCCATCAATTTATCGCATCCCTCCCCGATCAACTGGTGCTCCTTTCTGCAGATGCAGGGTGCCACCAGAAACTTCTCCTGTTCCCTTACAAGCCCTTCTGCCTGCTCATAGGAAAGGACCTCCATACCGGCGGAAATGCTCCTTCCAACGGGAATGGTGCGCAGCGGGGAAAGGGGATCGAAGGCCTCCTTTGCCAATGTCGGCATGTAGATGTTCAAGTCTTCCACAAACGTTTTATCCAGATCATTTAAGTGGTACTCCCAGATGCCCACTAAAAACTGGGTCGCCATGTATGCCACCGGGCGGTCCGGTATCTCTATGCTGAAGATCAACCCCTTTCGTGACATCTCCTTCAGCATGCTGGCGGCGGTATCTTGATCTATGCCTGCCCGCTGAGCGATTTTTTCAGCCGGCTCCAGTTTCATGGTCAGGTGCATGGCCATTTCGGCCTCTTCTGTAGTAAAGAGACGCTTCAGGATTCGAAGCTCAACACCTTCGTCTGTGGGCGGAAAGCCGCCCGGAAGGCTGTCCAGGTGATCTCTCAGTCTTTCGTATACGTCACTCATAGTTCTGATTCCCTCCTTTTCAATTTGGCGTGTAGTAAAACAATAACATGTCAAGCATGATGTACTCGTAAAAAGTCCAAAAGTTCTCTTTTCCGTCATTCCGTCCCGGATCGGGGTCCAGGATGACGGCCAAGCCGGAA
>JAIOSR010000037.1 GCA_021107495.1 Desulfobacterales bacterium
ATCGTGGAAACCGGCAATTTCGCGACTGTGGGAGAAGTGGCTGCCGGCACCGGCCAGGAAATAAACAATCCGGTTGCTAGCATGGTAGAAGCAGCTGGGTGGGTAGAGGTTTGGTTGGGAGAGGAAGAATTTCAGGACGGCGAAGACATGGGCGAATTTAAAAGGGCATTAGACGAGATTCGGAACAAGGGAAGACGCTGCAAGGAGATCACCCATAAACTGCTCAGTTTTGCAAGAAAGACCGACTCGCGGGTTCAAGACGTGCAGATTGATGATCTGATTGAGGAATTGGTCTCTTTGTCGGCCCAAAAGGCAAAATACAGCAACGTGGCGATCAATACGGATATTCAACCGGATCTGCCCGCGCTGAAGGTCTCCCTGACGGAGTTGCAGCAGGTTATTCTGAATCTGGTCAATAACGCTCTTGATGCAATGGAAAAGAAGGGCGGCACCCTGGATATATCAAGCCAGGTGGAGGATAACTTTATTGTTGTTGAAGTGGAGGATAACGGCCCCGGGATACCGGAGGCCAATATTGCACGGATATTTGATCCCTTTTTTACTACAAAACCGGTTGGAAAAGGCACTGGTTTGGGGTTGTCTATCTGTTATGGTATTATAAAGAAAATGGGCGGTGAAATTGAGGTTCGCAGCCTGTTAGGTGCGGGGACTACCTTCAGGGTCAGTATTCCCTTACCCGAAGACAGGGAAAAGCAAGGCGTGGATTCTACCGAAAATCAGGGCACTCCATTAAGCGCATAGATTTTTTTGGTAATTGAGGAGCCAGGGGACTGCCCGAGAATAGCTTCGTAGCGAGATCGTGCGAAAGTTTTGAGGGCAAGGCGACAATGCCAAAACGGCCGTAGGCGTAGCAGTAGCCTACGTTGAGGACGTTTTAGGCTTGACAACGCAGCCATCAGAGTTTGCAGCCGATCGCAGTAGAAGTCTATTCTCGGACAGCCTCCCAGTGAGCAGGGAACAAAGGAGAATAGCATATGGCCATAGCAAATGTGCTTCTGGTGGATGATGAAATTCCCTTTGTTGAAACCATGACCAAGCGTCTGTTCAGAAGAGATTTAAATATCACATCCGCCTTTAGCGGGCCGGAGGGTCTGGATAAGCTTGAAAAGGAGCGAGGCATTGAGGTCGTTATTCTCGATGTCAAGATGCCGGTTATGGACGGCATTGAGGCCCTGCGGGAGATAAAACAGAGATACCCCCTCGTGGAAGTGATCATGCTTACAGGACATGCGACAGTGGAAACGGGCATTGAAGGCATGAAACTGGGCGCCTTTGATTACCTTATGAAGCCGTGTGATATGGAGCTGCTTTTTTCAAAGGTAAGGGAAGCGGCTGCCAGAAAGAGGCAGCATGAAAACAGGATCATTGAAGCGCAGGTGAAGAAGGATAGTGCCGGTCGGCGCGCATAGGGGAAAGATCATGCCCGGAATGGAAAAGGTTAAGGATGGGAATATCAAGGTTCTTCTAGTAGATGATGAGGTAGGGTTTGCAGATATCCTTGCCAAAAGGTTGAACAAAAGAAATATGGATGTAACCCCCGTTTACACGGGTACCGAGGCCGTTCAAATTATCAGAAAGCAGGATTTTGACGTAGCGGTTCTTGATCTTAAGATGGAAGACATGGACGGCATTGAGGTACTTAAAATATTCAAGAAAGCCTACCCTGAAATGGCGGTGATCATGCTCACGGGCCATGGTTCGGAGCAGGCCGCCAAGGAGGGTATTGAATTCGGTGCATTCGATTACCTGACAAAACCATGTGAACTTGAAGACCTGTTAGCCAAAATCAGGGAAGCATATAGTAAGAAAGAACATGCCTGAATCTTCAATCCTATCTGTTCTCATGCCTGCTCCGGTTATAATTGATAACCCCCACCCTCCCGCCATGCGGGATTGATTGGCCTTTTACGAGTTCATCATAATTCACTAATCAAAGATTTGGACCTGCCCGAAGGATGGCAGACGGTTTTTCCTTGACCTTGTGAAAAATTTCTCGTATCCATTCAGGGCAAGCGACGTACGGCTTCAGGTTTAATATTTTCTGTTCTATAATCAAAAGGAGGAAAAATGTTCTTTAAAACCAAGGGATTCCAGCTCTGTCTGGCATTTGCACTCGGTATTGTTGTCCTGCTTTTACCCAGACCGGAGGGAACCAAATTCAAGATAATTGGCGACGAAAACCAGACATTACTTCAAAACATCGGCCAGCACTTCACACTGGTTTCTGCTGAAAAGGACACGGCCAAGGGATATATTGTAGAAGCAAAAGATCCGGGCACTTCTTCCTCAACGGCTAAATTTTTAGAGGAGAAGGGCACTGAATTGAAAATGACGGAACTGAAAGTCGATTATGTCAACGGTCTGTCTCCAAGGGCCAAGAGATTCCTGGCTGTCTTAGCCGTACTGGTATTTCTCTTTGTGGTGGAACCGATACCCCTTGAAATAACGGCTATTCTCATCGGCGTCTTTCTGGTTATCATGCGTATTACAGATGTCAAAGGGGCCTGGTCACCTTATATGCATCCTGTGGTTGTCTTTATTATGTGCTGTCTCATATTTGCCATTTCCTTAGACAAGGCAGGCATTACAAAGCGATTAGGTTATTTCATTATCAAAAAAGCGGGAAACAGTGTTGTCAAGTTTACCTTCATCATTGCCATAGGGCTCGGTATCTCTTCCTCCTTTATGCATGATGCAGCGGCCTGTGCCATCGGAATTGTGACCATGCTTCCCCTGATGAGGGCCGCTGGCATAGAGCCTCACACCAACACGGCAAAGTTTATGATGCTTTCACTCCCATTTGCCTGTTCCTGCGGGGGCATGGGGACCCTTGTGGGGGGTGGTCGGTGTATGGTTGCGGCGGCCTTTCTTCAGGAATTCACCGGCATAGAGATCAGTTTTTTAGATTGGATAAAGTACGCCATGCCGGCGGCCCTTATAACTGTCCCTGTTGCAGTGGCAATAGTCTATTTTGTATTCCGGCCGGATCCGAAGTTCAAGCTTCCGGAATTTGATGAGGATATCGGCCCGTGGAGCGGCATGGAAAAAAAGGCCCTGATTATTATTGGGCTGGCATTTATTCTGTGGCTGACAAAGGGTCTTCACGGAATACATTATTCGGTTACCGGTATGTTGGCCGTAGGGGCCCTGGTGCTTTTTCGTGTCTTGAAATGGGAGGATATCCACTCTAATCTTGAATGGGGAACGGCCCTGTTTATTTTTGGCGGGGGGATTTCCTTAGGATTGGCCATGGGCTACTCCGGGGCGGCAGACTACTTTGCCAATCTGTTTTTCCCGCTGATTCAGGGGAAAGGGTGGTTGGTGATGTTTATCGGTGTTGGTGTTTTCGGGGCCCTTGTGACCAATGCCATGGCCAATGTGGCGGCCGCGGCACTCATACTGCCCATCGTGATTCCAATGGCCCAGTTGGAAGGAGTGGACCCGACCGTGCTGGCCCTGTGTCTCGGAACGGCCACTTCCTTTGCGATGCTCCTGGTCATCGGTTGTCCTCCAAATGCCATTGCCTACAGCTACAGGTATTTTAAGGCATCTGATCTTACGAAAGTCGGCCTCGTGGCTACCCCTATTTTGTTGGGCATCCTGGTGATAGTGGCGGCCGTCTGGTGGAAGATCTTAGGGTTGGTCTAACATGAATAACATCCGTCTCCTTCTCGTAGATGATGAAGATGATTTCAGGCGCACTATTGCCAAGCGTCTGGGAAAAAGGGGCATTGCCCCTGAAGAGGCAGGAACCGGGGAGGAATGCCTGGCAATTCTCGAAAAACACCCTATGGATGTCGTTATACTGGATGTTAAGATGCCGGGAATGGACGGGATCGAAACCCTTCATCATATCAAGGAAAAATACCCTAAAACAGAGGTTATAATGCTGACCGGCCATGCAACGACCAGGGACGGCGTGGACGGCATCAAGAAAGGGGCCTTTGATTATCTCAGTAAGCCCATAGAACTTGAACATTTGTTGGGCAAGATCAAACAGGCCCACGAAAAGATCCGGAGAGAGGAAGAAAAACTCAGGGAGGCGGAATTCAGGGCCAGGATGGAGCAACAGTTGACAACTACCGAAAGACTGGCTTCATTAGGGACCCTGGCAGCCGGCGTGGCCCATGAAATCAACAACCCCCTGGCAATTATCAAGGAATCGGCAGGCTTCATGAAGCTCATCCTCGGAAAAGAAGAGTTTGCAGACATGCCTCGCAGGAAAGATTTTGAGTTAGCCCTGGGCAAGATAGAAAAGGGTATTGACAGGGCCAAGCGAATCACTCTCCAGCTTTTGGGATTTGCAAGAAAAGATGATTCCGTGTTAGCTGAAGTGAATTTAATTGAATTGGCGGATGAGGCCATTCAGTTGGTGGACAGGGAAGCGGTTAACAGGGATATTGAAATAATCCGGGAAATGGCCCATGATAAGGTTACTATATGGAGTGATCCCTATAAATTGAGGCAGGTATTGATCAATCTTATAACTAATTCAATACATGCAACCGGGTCAGGGGGTAAAATTACGATCATCCTTGAAGGCATGGGTGAGGAAGTGACCCTTACGGTAAAGGATACCGGACAGGGTATCCCTAAAGAAAACTTAAAAAGGATTTTCGAGCCGTTTTTCAGCACCAAGTCGCCCGGTAAAGGGACGGGCCTTGGGCTTTTTGTCACGCGTAATATAATTGAAAAGTTGGGGGGAACCATCAAGGTAGAAAGCCGGATAGGTCAAGGGTCCAGTTTTTCTGTCAAACTCCCGAAGTATTGTGAAATAAAGGAGAGCTTGGCCCAGGATGAACGTGTGGATTTCCTGGACAAAATAGCAAGACATAACGGTTCAAAGCCTCAATAATTTAAAGGAGAAAAAGCGCCATGGTCAAAATTCCAACCAAGGTACTAATTGTCGATGATGAGAAAGATTTTGTGGAAATGCTTTCCTTAAGGTTGAGTGAGGTCGGAGAAAAGGTCGCGCCATCTTACAGCGGCCAGGAGGGCCTTGAAACCCTGGAGAAAACGAGCATTGATGTGGTCATTTTAGATATCAAGATGCCCGGTATGGATGGAATCGAAACGCTAAGGGAGATAAAGAAGCAATACCCCCTGGTGGAAGTTATTCTTCTCACGGGACATGGAAGTACTGAAACCGCCGTTGAGGGGATGAAATTGGGGGCCTTTGACTATCTTATGAAGCCCGCGGATTTCGATGATCTTTCCGCAAAATTAGAAGGCGCCAGGAAGAGGAAGG
>JAIOSR010000388.1 GCA_021107495.1 Desulfobacterales bacterium
CACCTTCCCTCCCCAATTCCCGGGCCAGATAGGTGGTATTCGTATCCTCTATCTGACCTAACAGGAGTTCACTGCCGATGGTGATGATTTCACATGTGGGTGATTTGATTGAAGGATTCATTATTAATAATATGTTTTGCGTTTCTTGTATTGTCTTCCCGTTAACAGGCCTATCATGAGGCCACAGAGAAGGACCAGGGCGCCCGTAGCAAACCATTTGTTCTTCTCGGAAGACCTCAAGTCCTCGTTCTCTTTGGTCAGCCTTTGAACCGTTTCTCTGGCGGTTTCCAGCGTCTTGCTGGTGACTTCATGAACTGATTTTAGTTTTATAAAACCAGCGGCTTCGTTTTTCAGTGTCTCATACTTATTCTGAACCCTCTGAAGGGCTTCCAGGTTCCCTTGCAGTTCTTCGGAAACCCCCTTCTCCCCCTGGGCCGCTTTCCGCCATTGCTCTTTAATCCCGTCCAACTCCTCTTTGAGCCGGGCGTTCTCCTTTTTCAGTGAAATGGCCTGAATTTCCCAGGGCTGCTGCGTTGACAGGTAGCGGCTCAGGACCCAGCCCTCCGTATGGCCCAACTCAGACCCTATGAGGCGGACACGACTCCAATCCTCCCGGGACTCGAGAACCTCTAAAGGCTGACCGGAACGAATAAAAGTGATGATTTTGTTTTCAGTGCTGGGTCCCGTACGGAAGGTAATTTCAAGGGAATCCGTGACATAGGCCTTTGTGGCCCAGCTCGTCTGACCCATCAAAAATAACCCCAAAATTACAAATAAAACCAGTCGGATTCTTTTCATTGGTCACGCCCCCTTGACACTGTTTAGATCATTAATACCCCGCTAATTACCTTTCTCTTTACTCAGTACTCTGATATCGGTAATCCGCGTCTGCGGGTATTGTCCATTGTCGTCCTTCTCTAAGTATTTGACCATATCCCATAAGGTATTAAGGGCCATTGACACACCCACAAGAGCTTCCATTTCAACACCGGTTCGGGCCTGGGCCCTTACAAGGCACCCTGCCTCAATGGATTCATTTAGGACCTCAAAGGATACCTTCACCGTATCCAGGGGAATCTGATGACAATGGGGAATCAGGATATGGGTCTGCTTGGCAGCATTCATGGCAGCGACTTCAGCTACTAAGAGAGGGTCACCCTTTTTGATCCGGCCGTTTTTAATCTTCAGCAATGTTGCGGGAGAAAGAATGATCTTTCCCGCGGCCTTGGCCTGACGCCTGACAACCGGTTTTTCAGTTATATCTACCATGCCCATTAGAAAAGCTCCTTTTTTCTTGAACACTCAGACTTGATACGATCCACAGCGGTCATAAGGGCCGGAAAAACGTGTTCCCGTGTGTCCCCGCCCACAACCACGGCCATGATTTCGTCTCCCACATTCAAGCTGCCCTCATTTGTTTCAATCATGACTTTAATTATTCCAGGCATGTTTTCTATATCACTTGTTGTTTCATGTATAAGACCCTCTTCGAATACGACTTCAATCCCGGTCACCGGTCTTCCGTTGAGAGATGTCCCCCTCACCACGCCCAAGTGACTGGCAATCATTCCCATTTTGGGATAATCGGGGTGTTCCTTGAGTGTCTGGATTATTTTGTTCAGGTTCATTTTAGATTCCTTTCGCCGACACGGTTCGCTCGATCCAAATTCCGGACCAAAAAGACCGTGACACTAGTTTTATTCCGGACCAAAGTCACGCGCCTACTCAATATTCCCGTTATTCCGATCCAGGTTAAAGAGTTTTCGCGTCACGTCCAGATATGTGTTCAGGGTCTCCCTGCCTGCCTTTTCCTTCAAAAAGACAATCGGGTCATTCATCATTTTTTCTGCAATTGATCGTGTAAGGGTATGGACGGTCTCTATCTGATCCGGTGTCAAATGACTTAAGGCGGAAAAGCTTTTTTTCAGCTCAGCCTGGATTATGGAGTCGGCCTTATCCCTTAAAGAAACAATGGTCGGCACAACTGCGAGGGTCTCCAGCCATTTTTTGAATTTGCCCACCTCCTCCTGCACAATGCGTTCTGCCTTGACCGCCGCCTGTTGCCTTTGCGCCATGTTTATCTCGATAATCCCTTTAAGATCATCGATGTCATAGACATAGACATTTTCCAAATCATTAATTTTCGGCTCAACGTCCCTTGGCACTGCTATATCAATAAAGAAAAGAGGTCGATTTCGCCGTTTTCTGAGAGAATTCTTCACCTGGTCATAGGTAACCACGTATTCCTTCGAGGCCGTGGATGTCACCACGATATCCACATCAAGGATCTGTGCCCCAATCTCATCAAAAGATACGGGCCTTCCCTTGAAAAGCCCGGCCACTTCCACTGCCCGTTCAAAGGTTCGATTGACCACGACCATTGAACTCACGCCTTGGGCCATCAGGTGTCTTGCGGCCAGCTCGGCCATTTCCCCGGCCCCTATGAGAAGCACCTTTTTTCCTTTCAGTACGTGGAATATCTTTTTTGCCAGTTCAACGGCAGCATAGCTGATAGAGACGGCCGCCTCACAGATTTCCGTCTCTGTCCTGACCCTCTTGGCCACATGAAAGGCCTTGTGCATCAACCGGTTAAGGATGACACCCGATGTCTTCTGCCGGGTCGCCTCGGCATATGCCTCTTTAATTTGTCCTAATATCTGGGGTTCTCCCACTATCATGGAGTCAATACTGGAAGCCACCCTGAAAATATGCATGACCGCATCTCTATCCTCATTCGTGTAAAGCTTTGAGGAAAAGTTCTCCTTCGGCATATTTCCAAGCTTAGCCATCAGGGAAATCACCGATTTCTCGGCATCTTTTGCAGATTCCGTGGCGATCAGGAACTCCACCCGGTTGCAGGTGGAAATAAAAAGCCCCTCTTTGATGCATTCGAGGTCCCTCATCAAAGCGAGTGCCCTGACGGTATTTTCAGGGTCCGTGGCCAGGCATTCCCTCAGTTCTACAGGCGCTGTTTCATGGTTCATGCCGATGTTGATAATCTTCATCACAGCCCCTATCCGGCCCCCAAATTGTCAAAACTATGGTAGCCGCCTAACCACAGGCTGGCGACCGCAAAAGTAAAAATCAAGACACAAAAACAGACAATGGACATTATTGCCGCCCGCCTGCCCTGCCAGCCTACCGTAAGTCTCTCATGGAGAAGGGCCGCGTAAAATAGCCAGGTGATCAGGGACCATACCTCCTTGGGGTCCCATTGCCAGTAAATACCAAGGGCATATTGAGCATATATGGAGCCGGTGATCATACCGATCGTCAAAAATGGAAAGCCGTATATCAGCGCATAGTAATTTATATTGTCCAACGTGGCCAGGGAGGGAAGCCTGCTGTAAAATGATCCCAGCCTCTTGCGCTTGATGTGACGCTCCTGAATCAGATACATGATCGCGGCCATGAAGGTTATGGCAAAAAGGCCGTTGCCTATGAATACGGTCCCCACGTGTACCGTAAGCCACAGGCTCTTGAACAAAGGTTTTACCGGCCCCTCTGTCCAGGGCATGACCGATGAAATAATCATCAGGAAGGCCGCAAAAGGAGCAACAAATGAACCCAACACCATGAGCCTGAATTTAATTTGCAGGACTAAGTATGCGAGAATAATGCTCCAGGAAAAAAATGAAAGCGCGGATTTAAGGTCTAAAACCGGGGCGGCCCCCAAAAAATAGTACCTGCATCCTAAGAAAATGGTATGACAGAAAAACCCGGCCACGAGAATCCAGTAAGAGTATTGGAATACCCATTTGTGCTGCTTGACTATATAGACGATGAATCCGCCCGTTGCGAGCAGTTCAAGAATAAGAGCCAGGTTAAACCATAAGAAGGTCATAAGATTTCCTTGCCTAAGCACTTCTCTAAAGCCGTATCCGCAGGAAGGATCCGTCTGAGCGTGGATCTCACCCTGTCCCGGTCTTTAAGTGCAAGGGATTCAAAAACGTCCGAATCAACGATTTCCTTAAAAATCCGGCCATTCTCATTATGGGACAGGCCCATTTTCAGGACCTCTTTTCGCAGACAACCCATCAGGATCAGAAAGGCTTCATATTCATTGCCGAACTGCCCATCGATTTTTTTCCTCAGCTTTTTCGCTAAGGCGGGGCTTTTCCCTGAAGTTGAAATAGCAAAAATAAGATCCCCCTTCTTCACAATGGAAGGGACAATGAAATTGCAATCAGGGGGCTGGTCCACAGCATTTATCAGAAGGCCCCTCTTTTGTGCGGTTTTGCTGATTTCATGATTTAGTCTTTCATCATCCGTGGCCGCAATTACCAGGAACGCCCCGTCCAAGTGTTTATCTTCGAATTTTTCGCCCATGTGCCGGATGTCACCAGACTCAACTAATTGTTTAAGTCTATCCGTTAACCCTTTGCTGATAACATCTACCAAAGCACCATACTCCAGCAGTGTTTCAATCTTTCTCTGGGCGACCCTGCCCCCGCCCACCACGAGGGCCGTTTTCCCGTCAAGTTTTATAAAAATCGGATAGTATGCCATATTCCCTTAGAATTGACGATTTTCGATTGACGATTGGCGATTTTAAAAAATGCTGGTTCTCAATCTTGATATAGCCGCAAAAAGGCGCCCCAGAGGAATAGACTTCGTATTCCACGGGGCAGGCAAAATACACAAAAAATGTTATTAACATGCTGTAATATCAGTTAGTTATGAGCGCCAGAAACATGAATTCGGACTTTTTACGAGTCCATCAATCTTCAATATTCAATCATTATATATAGCTGTCCACCATTTCTGTGATGAATTTTTCCACGCCCTGAATGCCGCCTTTTACCTTTGCCTCCATTAGAAGATTCTTTATTTTTTCATAGGTCTCAGGGTCGCGTTTAAGATCATCAGTGGAGCCGTATGCCCCGCCCCGACGACCGATCCTGTATATCAACCTATCTGATTCCGGCAGATCCCGGTACTTCCGGATGACTTCTAACATCCTCTTCTTGTCTTCAGGGAATTTTCCGCTCACCTCTTCCAGAAGGTTCATGATATGATCGCTTGTTACCGTACTGGTAATCCCATTCAGTGTCTCGATAAAGAGTTTGATCTCTTCCGCCAGCATATCATCGGTCTGCATGGTAAAACTGCCGTCTTTCAGTTTCTCATAAAGAGGAATCCGGCTTGGTACTCTCAGGCTTCGAAGGCGGATAAAATGGGGATTGATCTGATTGAGCACCCTGGCCGTCTCCAGGGCATGTTCACGCCACATCTCCTGTCCGCCTAAACCAGGCATGACGTATTCCGAAAGTTCCATGCCTGCTTCTATGATTTTTTGCCCCGCCTCGATATGCTTGAGGGCGGTAACCCCCTTTTTCATAAATTTCAAAAGCGGATCAAAGCCGGTCTCTAACCCGATATGTATCCTGTCCAGGCCTGCTTCCCTGATCTGTTTCAATGATTCCACTGACTTGCGTACAGCCGTTCGTGACCTGGAATAGGTTGTTATTCGAGTGATCTCCGGAAATTTTTCTTTTAGGAACTTCAGGACTTCAACCAGGTCACTGGTTTTCATGACCAGGTTATCCGCGTCCTGCAGGAAACACGCACCGGTCCCGTAATAGAGCCAGGCCGACAGACTGCGGTAGCTGTCGCTGTAACCGGGATTATTGAAAATATGGCTGATTACCCGGTCATTGCATTCCCCGCCCTCCCCCAGTTCCAATGAAAGAGAACTGATGTCATTCGCAATATCCTTGGCGGTCCGAATGTCTTCCTTGATCTCCTCAACCGTCCTCAAGGAAAATTTTCGGTTCTTGTAGACCGGACAAAACAGGCACTGGTTCCAGGGACAATTCCTGGTAATCCTCAAAAGCAGGCTTCGGGCCTCATTTGGAGGTCTGATAGGCCCCTGTTCAAAACTGAGTTCTCTTTCCGCCATTTAACTTTTGGCTCCTTGGTTTATTCCGTTATATTCAACAACAGTTCTATGACAGAAAATTTTAAATATATCAATATAAAGGTGTTAACCCGGCTAATAATTTATGCCCCATGGACCGTGTGTCGGACTACCTGCTTTTTTGGGAGAAAAGGGATGAGGATGTAAGGGATATTAGAAGAAATGATAACAATTCCGGTCAGTTTCCATCCAAGACCTTGCGGACAAGGTTGAGCAGTTCTCTACCGTCATAAGGCTTGCTGACAAAGCCTTTTGCCTTTGACTCGATTGTCTCTTTTGCAGACCCGTCAGCTGAATAGCCACTGGTTACAATCACCTGAGCTCGCGGGTTCACTTTGAGAATTTCTTTCAGGCACTGTTTGCCACCTATCCCCGGCAAAATCAGGTCCAGGATGATCAG
>JAIOSR010000462.1 GCA_021107495.1 Desulfobacterales bacterium
AAGCAAAAAGAGATTCAGATTCGGTTCAATTATAAGGATTTTATTTCAGGTGAAAGGATCGAGCAGAATATTCTTTTAAAACCATATGATACGATTGTAGTACCCTAATTGGGCTTACGCCCAATTAGGGTACCGGCAGCGATTAGCTGTCAGCTTTCAGCTTAAGAATTGAAAGAAGGACTTTTATCTGTGCCTCTGTGGTGAGAACTTTTTTATGAAGCACCACTATTGCATTAACCTGAGACTGCCAAAGGGTTGTTATAATGAAAATACTCTTTAAAGTGAAAACTGTTTCCTTTTTGCTGATCCTGCTCTTTGGTTTTTCGCCTATGGCTTTTGCCGAATACCATTTTGATTTTACCCCGTCTATCTCCGTGAGCGAAGTTTATGACGACAATCTCTATTTGAGCAGTACCAATGAGAAATCCGATTACATTACCACGGTTACGCCGGGCTTCAATTTAAATGTAGTCTCCGAAAAAAGTCATCTTGAACTCTCTTATGCGCCCGGCTTTGTCTGGTATGATAAGGAGGATCAAAATGATACGGTGAGACATTCCGGGACATTAGTCTTTGGACAGGATCTGACACAGCACCTGAAATTTGACCTGACCGATACATACATCAAATCGGAAGATCCCCTTGAGGATACCGAAGACATAGAAGGTATCAGGAATACCCGAAATACCTATCAGAGGAATACGGCCCTCATAAGTCTCCGCTATCTTTTTGGGCCTGAAAATTCATTGACTGTTGATTACCGCCAGTCCGATTTAGAAAATGATGATAAAACCCTGGATGATGGAAGAACCCAAGTCCCCTCTGCTAAGATGATTTATTGGTTTAATGTGAAAAACGGTTTAGAACTCAATTATGGATATACAAAGGCCGACTTCTGGCGGGATGATAATTCCATTGCCGGAGATGATTATGATGGTAACAGTGCAGGCATCAGATACATACA
The DNA here is from genome assembly GCA_021107495.1 of Desulfobacterales bacterium. Taxonomy (GTDB): domain Bacteria; phylum Desulfobacterota; class DSM-4660; order Desulfatiglandales; family Desulfatiglandaceae; genus JAIOSR01. The sequence goes on from JAIOSR010000462.1 coordinate 965, forward strand.
CCGTTTTTCACCCCACACCAAGGGTTCCATTGGCTATGACTTTGAAACGCGCGATTTTGACGGTCTCTCAGAAGACTACGATGTCCATACAGGGTCCGTTGGTTTTGACCATGAGTTCTCTCCAGATCTGTCTCTTACTGTTGGAGGGGGCTATTTCATTCAAAAAAGCGATCGGTCTGATGACGAAAACGGTTACACATACAACGCCTCACTGGTAAAACGGTTTGAGCGAGGCAGCATCTCCGTTGGGGGAAACGGCGGCTGGGATGAAAACTATCTCGACGCGGAACGAAGGGGATTCAGCCGGTATTGGGGTGCAAATGCAAACTGCGATTATCAGATCCTAGAAGCCTTAAACGGCTATGTGGGTGGTTCATACAGAACCGACAAAGAGGCAAACAGTGAAAAACGGGAAACATGGCGGGGAAATTGCGGATTACGATGGGCCTACCTCCGCTGGTTTTCCCTGTCCTTAGATTATTCCCATGCAGTAAGAGATGGTGGCAATGATATTGATGGTTATCAAGACAATCGGCTGATGTTGATATTGAATGCAAGCAAGCTGTATAGATGGTAATGTATAAGGAGGCAGAAGACAGGAGACAGAAAATGGAATAAAACCTGTTGCCTAATTCTTCGCTTTGGAGGCTAATAATTAACTCGACTACAGATAGAGATAAAGTGAAGGCCAAGACTTTTCAAGAACTTGTTGTTTGGCAGAAAAGCCACCAGTTTGTTTTAAGAATTTATGAGATGACGCAGTCTTTTCCCCAGAATGAGCTTTTTGGTTTGGTCTCTCAGATAAGGCGCGCCGGAGTCTCGGTGCCGGCCAATATTGCCGAAGGCTTTAAACGAAAGGGACAGGCAGATAAGGTAAGATTTTTTAATATTTCCCAAGCATCATTGGAGGAGGTTCGGTATTATCTGATCTTAGCTAACGATCTTGGCTATGCTGATACAAAAACTCTATTAACAGACTTAGATGAAATCGGTCGCTTATTACATGCATACATAAGGGCAATGAAAAGGCAATAGTTCCGAGTTATTCTGTCTCCTGCCTTCTGCATTCTGTCTTCTTTTTTTAAGGTTTTTATTCATGGAAAATTTTGATATCACAAAATACCTGGACATGGCTTTAAGGCGAAAGTGGTGGGTCATTATCCCCTTTCTGCTTACTATCCTGGCTGGATTATATTATGCCATGATAACCCCTAAGATCTATGAGGCACAAACCTTGATCCTTGTGCAGGCACAAAAAGTGCCGCAAGATTATGTGAGAGAAATTGTCTCGACTAATGTAGAGGACAGACTCAGAACGATTACGCAGCAGGTGACCAGTCGAACAAACCTGGAAAAAATTATTCAGCAATTAAAATTATATACCGGTCCCGGCGATAACAACATGATCCTGGAAGGAAAAGTAGCTTTATTTAGAGAAAGGATCACAATTGACATCGCCAGAGGAGGAAGTGGCGGAAATGCCTTTTCAATTTCCTTCAGTGATGAAATCCCGAAAAATGCTATGGGAGTCGCCAATGCCCTGGCCTCCAATTTCATTAGTGAGAACCTCAAAATAAGAGAATCGCAAGCATTGGGAACCTCCGCCTTTTTGGCTGATGAGCTTGAATCAACAAAAAGGCGGCTAATAGAAAAGGAAAATAAGCTTAAAATTTACCGGGAAAAATTCATGGGTGGACTGCCTGAACAACTTCAAACGAATCTAAGTATTCTCGAAAGACTTCAGGCCCAGTTGGATCAACTCCACAGTAATCTCAGAGATTCGGAAAACAGAAAAATCATTATACAGCAGAGAACAGCCGAAACACAACAAAGCAGGCCAAATGCGCGCATCTACCTGCCTGCTCAAGGTGAAGAGGCAATGGACTTTTCGGCTTTAAAAAATCAACTCGCCGCTCTTGAGGCCAAATATACTCAAAAGTACCCGGATGTTATTCGCCTGAAAAAAATGATTGAAAATTTGAAGGCCGAGCAAGCAGGTACCGATTCCGGGGAAGCAGGACCCGATTCCGGGACAGAAGTGGAAAGAGCCGTCTTAACCGAGGTTGACCAAGCGTTAAAACGCCAATTGCAGGACATCAAATCAGAAATTCAAAACATCAAAGCTCAAATAAGAAAAGCGAACTCTCAGATAAAATGGCATCAGGCCAAGGTCGAGGAAACACCTAAGAGAGAACAGGAGTTACTCTCCTTACGGCGCGATTATGAAAATCTGAAGGAGCTATATAATTCGCTATTAAACAGAAAGCTTGAAGCTGAAATATCCGTAAGCATGGAAAAGAAACAGAAAGGAGAGCAGTTCAGGGTCGTTGACTCGGCAAAAATTCCGGTTAGGCCGGCCAAGCCCGATATCCGAAAAATCATTCTAATGACCCTTGCACTGGGCCTGGGTCTCGGTGGAGGTCTGGCCTATCTGACGGAAATCATGGACACGTCCTACAAGACCCCTGATGATGTGGAAAAAGAACTCGATATGCCAATCCTGGTCAGCATACCATTTCGATATACCGATAGGGAACTAAGACTCACCAAAAGGAAGCAGCGCATGGCATATGCCTCTGTTGGTGTGGGTTTTGTCCTGTCAGCAATCGGCATTGTTCTTGCCACAAAAGGCTTGGATCCGAC
>JAIOSR010000439.1 GCA_021107495.1 Desulfobacterales bacterium
ACCTGGGCGCAGTTGCCGCATCCCGTGCAGTCAAGGGGGCTGATCTGAATCCTGTAGCGCAACCCCTTTAATTCTTTGCCCTTGGCCTCTTCAGTCACAAAATCCTTGGGTGCGTCTTTAAGGTCTTCCTCATGTGCCAGTACGGGTCGAATGACCGCATGCGGGCATACACAGGCGCACTGGTTGCACTGGATACAGTTTTCCGGTTGCCATTCCGGCACATTGATGGCAATACCCCTTTTTTCATATTGAGTAGTGGCCGTTGGAAAGATCCCGTCCGGTGGAAGGGCGCTCACCGGGAGTTTGTCTCCCTGCTGGGCTAGCATGGGTCTCATGACCTCTTTCACAAATTCAGGCTCATCCTGTAAAATGTAGGCCTCCTGACCTGCAGTGGCCCACGATTTGGGGACCTTGATCTTTTTGAGGGCTCCGATAGCCTTGTCCACGGCATCCACATTCATTTGGACCACCTTGTCACCTTTTTTGCCGTAGGTCTTTTTGATGGCGGTTTTCATGTAGTCAAATGCTTTTTCCGGGGGAATAACATTGGCAATTTGGAAAAAGGCGGCCTGCATAATCATGTTGATTCTTCCCCCTAAACCCAATTGAGCGGCAATCTTGACCGCATCAATGTTATAGAAATTCAAATCGGCCTGGGCAATTTTCCGTTTCATGCTATCGGGTAGCTTGGCCCCCAATTCCTTGAGGCCCCAGGGGGAATTTAGGAGAAAAGATCCCCCTTCCTTGATTCCTTCCAGAATGTCATACTGGTCAACAAAAGCGGGATTGTGGCATGCAATAAAGTCCGACTTGGTGAGGAGATAAGGCGACTGAATTCTTTCCGGGGAAAACCGGAGATGGGACATGGTGATCCCCCCTGATTTTTTGGCATCATAGGCAAAATATGCCTGCGCATACATATTGGTGTTTTCGCCGATTATCTTGATTGCGTTTTTGTTGGCCCCGACCGTACCGTCCGCCCCCAATCCCCAGAATTTGCACCGTACCGTTCCCTCGGGCGAGGGATCGATCTCCTCGGGCAGTTCTAAAGATGTGTGGCTAACATCATCCACTATGCCCACAGTAAAGTGGTTCTTTGGGGCCCTGGAGCGAAGATTATCAAATGTTGCCTTAACCATGGTTGGGGTGAAATCCTTGCTTCCAAGTCCGTAACGGCCTCCTACGAGCACCGGGGCCTCCCCTCTTTCCTGAAAAACCGTGCACACGTCCTGGTAAAGCGGCTCACCCAGGGATCCCGGGGCCTTGGTCCTGTCGAGCACGGCGATTCTTTGTGCCGTTGCGGGCAGGGTCCTCAGGAAATGCTCTCTGGAAAAAGGAAGATAGAGACGGACCTTAATGAGACCGACACGCTCGCCGAGACTGTTCATTTGGTTGATTGTCTCCTCAATTACATCACAACTGGAGGCCATGGAGACGACAACCCGTTCCGCGTCCGGATCTCCTACGTAATCGAAGAGGTTGTATTTTCGGCCTGTCAGGTCTCCCACCTTTTCCATCTCTTCCTGAACGATTGGGATAATCTGCTCGTAATAAGGGTTGCAGGCCTCCCGGTTCTGGAAGAAGATGTCCGGATTTTGGGCCGTACCCCTGAGCTGGGGATACTCCGGATTCATTGCCCTGCTCCTGAATTCTTCTATGGCCTCCCATTCCACGAGTTTGGCCATGTCTTCGTAATCAATCAATTCTATTTTCTGGATTTCCTGGGAGGTCCTGAACCCGTCAAAAAAATGGACAAAGGGCAGACTGGTCCTAATGCTGGCTAAATGGGCAACGAGGGCCAGGTCCATTACCTCCTGGACAGACGCAGACGCCAATAGGGAAAAACCTGTCTGGCGTACCGCGTTTATGTCGGAATGGTCACCGAATATGGAAAGGGCGTGGGCGGCAACTGCCCGGGCAGAGACATGAAAGACCACGGGCATCAACTCCCCGGATATCTTGTACATGTTGGGGATCATCAATAAAAGCCCTTGGGAGGCGGTGAAAGTTGTAGAAAGCGCTCCGGCAGAGAGGGCTCCGTGAACGGCGCCGGCAGCGCCGGCCTCGGATTGCATTTCCATGACCTTTAAGACCTGGCCAAAGATGTTTTTTCGACCATGTGCGGCCCATTCATCTGCGTATTCACCCATATTGCTGGAAGGTGTTATGGGATAGATTGCAGCCACGTCACTCATTGCATAGGCCACATGGGACGCGGCCTCATTTCCTTCTATGGTTTTTGTGGTAGTCATGATGGTTTTTCCTTTCTAAAAAAAGGTTGCAGTGTTTTCTGCGGGTGGTCGCAGCCGGATTGCATTTTTGTATTTATTGAGGTAGCTTATATAATTATCCGTTTCTTGAAAAGAATTAAATTTAAAACCTAATATTTCAAATTTGTCAAGTTTTTGTGAGACGGTATGATAATGAAAAGAGAATATCCCGAGCGTCCTTTCGCAGGGGTTAGCGCGGTTGTCTTTTATGAGCAGTCGGTCTTGCTGGCCCGAAGAAAACAAAATCCCGGTCAAGGACAATGGAGCTTGCCGGGAGGCGCGGTGGAATTAGGAGAGACCCTTTTGGAGGCCTTAAGCCGGGAGCTTCGGGAAGAGGTCTCCGTTACGATAGAAGTCGGCGGTCTGGTCGGTGTTTTTGATCGGATAATTCGTGACGGCGATGGTCGTATTCACTACCACTATGTGATAGTGGATTATTGGGGATGTATTGCTTCGGGTCACCCAAAGCCCGGATCTGACATCAGCGAGATCCGTTTAGTAGCCATTGAAGATATCGAGACCTGTGGGATTAACCCGGAGCTACGGGACACGATATTAAAGGCAGTTGAGATGCGCAACACAGGGCTTGACGATCCAAACCCTATCTTATCAAGTTTAGGAACCGGTCCCAGTGGGCCCAGGACCAGTAAATGATCATGGCCTTACCCTTTATCTTGTTTAAAGCAACAAAGCGCCAATACCTGCTATCAAGGCTCTGATCACGGTTATCTCCCATGACAAAAATTGAATTTTCGGGGACAGTCACCGGCCCGAAATTCTCGCGTTTCACGTCCACATCTAATATATAATGTTTGCAATCTCCAAGAAACTCCAAATGCCTGTATGCAAGAGGAATGTTTTCGTCTTTGTATTCTTCAACATATTTTGTCTTTATCTTTTCACCATTTACAAATAACACATCCTTTTTTATCTCGATCTTATCTCCTTCAATGCCAACAACTCTCTTTATGAAATCTTTCCTCTCGTCCTTTGGCCACTTAAAGACGACGACATCTCCTCTTTTCGGCTTTTTCAGCCGGAGAAGATAACGGTCGGAAAATGGTATTTTGACTCCATAAGTGAATTTGTTTACCAGTATATGATCACCAATAAGCAGTGTCGGCTTCATGGATCCCGAAGGAATCTTGAATGCCTGGACTACAAAAGTGCGTATGAAAAGCGCAAGTATCACTGCGATGACTGCTGCTTCGGCATACTCACGAAAGACGCTTTTCTTTTTCACCGGAACCCTCCCAAAAATGTTCTGTCGGAATTTAATCTCTCCCGCTTGGATTTGTAAAGGAATTTTTTAAGAGTTCGCGTGTTAAGGGTTCAGATGTAACCCTGAGCCCTGGACCCAACCGTAATAATTGAACATACAATAGCAACAAAGAACATGAGAGGGCAAGAAAGACATACAATATGTAGTGTCATGACTGTTTCTTTCTACTATATATACTTAAATTATATAAAATTTAATTAATTTATAAAAAAATGCTTGACAAATATTATCCTATGTGCTTTTATTGCGATAACTGATTATTTGTTCTTAACTATTATCTGGATGCAAGGCAGGAGAATATGTTTTGTCTCAAAGCGCCGTAAGAAATATCAGGGAGGGACTCCTCATGAGCAAAGCTGAGCTTGCGAGGAAGGCGGGCGTTTCACCCTTGACCATTGACAGGGTTGAGAAGGGCAAAACCTGCCGGATGGAGACCAAGAGGAAGATTATATTGGCTCTTGGGTACAACCTCGCTGATAAGGAAAAAATTTTCCCAGAGGATTGAAAGCGTCAAAGATGGCCGTTTCTAAGAAAAATCAATTAATTGGTCTGGATATCGGGTCCCATTCTATCAAGGTGGTTGAGATAGATGAAGGTAAGAAAGGCCGGGTCCTGAAAAACTTCGGCGCGATCGGGTTGCCCCCGGATGCGATTGTCGAAGGCTCCATCAAGGAAATGGACATCGTCTCTTCTGCAATAAAGACTCTTTTGCAAAATCTAAAGGTGAAAAACAAGCATGTGGCCACTTCTATTTCAGGGTTTTCCGTGATTGTAAAAAAGATTACGGTGAGCACCAAGGAAGAATCGGAACTTGAATCCACAATCCAGGATGAGGCCGAACAATACATACCCTTTGATATAAATGAAGTAAACCTCGATTTTGATATCCTGTCCGGTGAAGAGGAACCGGTCGAAGGCGAAGGGGAGGAAGGCGAGAAACAAGGTTCGGACCAGATGGAAGTGATGCTGGTGGCCGCCAAAAAGGACATTATTGACGATTACGTCAGCCTGCTTCAAGTCGCTGGTCTCGCGCCCGTGGTGTTGGATGTGGATGCCTTTGCCCTGCAAAATGCCTTTGAGATGAGTGCCGAGTCATCGGAAGGCTGTTATGCTCTTGTGAATGTTGGGGCCGAGGAATTGGGGATAAATGCCATCAAAAATGGCATATCGCTGTTTGCAAGGGATTCTTCTTTTGGGGGCTCCCAGATCACAGAGGCGATTATGTCCCAATTTAAACTGAGCTTTGAAGATGCCGAGAAAATGAAATTGGGTGGATCCAAAATCGGCAAGGAAAAAGCGGCCTTAGAGGAAATTTTTACGTCCGTAGTCTCAGAGTGGGTCCAGGAAATAAAACGGGCCTTGGACTTTGTGGCCAGCACCTATGCCGACGAAACCATAGAAAAGATCCTGGTCAGCGGGGGGGCATGCAGGATTCCCGGTTTCCAGAAGTATTTGAAATTGGAAACAGATATTCCAGTGGAAGAACTCAACCCTTTTGCGAATCTCACTGTAGACGAAAAACTCTTTGATCCCAAATACTTAAAGCATATGGCCCCACAGGCTGCCGTTGCAGTGGGCCTGGCCTTGAGAAGCATTGGTGACAAATGATAAAAATCAATCTTCTGCCCTTTAGGGCTGCCAGAAGAAAAGAGAATATAAGGAGACAGCTCACCGTATATGTTCTGTCTGTTGTACTGGTTTTTCTGGTGGCAGGGTACCTTTTCCTGGATGTAACCACCACGTTATCTGCTCTGGCGAATGAAAAGGCTGCTCAAAAGAAGGAACTGAACAAATATGCCGATACCATCAAGAAGATAAAGGCAATTGAGAAGAAAGTTGCAGAAATCGAAGAAAAATTGAATGTCATTAAGGAGTTAGAAAAGAACAAGACTGGACCGGTTCGTTTGTTAGACGAAATCGCCATGGCCATACCAAAGGACAGGTTATGGCTTAAGTCCATACAAGAGAAAAAGGGGTCCCTTAGTCTTGTCGGCACGGCAATGGACAATGATACGGTGGCCATTTTTATGACAAACCTGGAGAAGTCACCGCAAATCACGTCAGTGGACCTTAAAAGCACAAAACTGCAAAATCTGAAAGCATATAAACTAAATGTCAGCAATTTTAGTCTAACGTGCAAGACATATTCCTTTAAAGAGAAAAAGAAGACAACAACCAAGAAGCGTCGCAGGAAATAACATCGCTAAGAGGGTAAGATAAACAAAATGGCAGAAGGCTCCTTTTTTGAAAAAATTGAAAAGATAAAGATGCCCATAAGGATTTTAATCCTTGTTGGAACTCTTGTCCTTTTGGGGGGTGCCTTCTATTTTTTGGTTTATCAGCCAAAGACAGATGAAATCAGAAGGGCCACAAACGAGGTCTCAGACCTTAAACTGAAAGTCATGAAGGCCAAAAGAGACTCCAGCCGGTTACCGGAGGTTAAGGCAAGGGAAGTTAAGGTGAATGCTCAATTCAAGCAGGCCCTTAAGCTCTTGCCTAATGAGAAGGAGGTCCCGAGTCTCTTGAGGAACATAACAAAGTTGGGAGCTGATTCCAATCTTGAGTTCCGCCTGTTCAGCCCGAGAAAAGAGAGTCCCGAACATTTTTACTTTCGACTTCCTGTCTCCATAGAAGTCAGCGGAAATTATCACGATGTTGCCACGTTTTTCGATAAAGTAGGCCAGATGGAAAGGATCGTGAATATCCTTAACGTGTCAATGAAACCCCTAAAAACCCGTTCCACGATGTTAATTACTAAATGTGAAGCTGTCACGTATCGGTTCAAAGGATCACCCGATGAGAAGGCCAAGAAAAAGAAGAAAAAGTAAAGGGACAGCCGAACACTTAGGTGCAGTGCTGCTTATAGCGGTGATTTGTGTGCTTTTTTGCTTTAGTGGCGTTTTTGCATCACCTGAAGTGGTTTACAAGGGACCTAAGCCCAAGAAAGACCTGCCTGCTAAGCTCACTGCCCTGGGCACAAGACCGGCAGGGGCCTATACTTATAATCGCAGGGGAAAGACCGACCCTTTTAAATCCTTTATTGCAGAGCAGGAAGATACAACAAAGAAGGAGCGGAGAAAACCGAGGACATACCTTGAAACACTCGATCTTTCCCAACTTGATCTGATTGCCATTATTGTGGGCCCCAAGGGTAACTTTGCCATGGTCCGAGATGCAAAGGGGCTCGGGTATGTAATCAAGAAGGGAACACCCATTGGAATAAATGGGGGCGTGGTCCGTCAGGTAAAAGAGAAGGAAGTTGTCATTCGGGAAGGAAGCAAGGATATTTCCAAGAAATTGTATGCCTTACCGTAGGACATGGCCGGTATTCAGTTCTTCGGATGCCAGGCTCCTGCACCCCGGATGTGAGGAAGTATTGTGAAAACATCAAACCAAGACCAGGTTTTCAGGGAGTAAACAAATGTTTACCAAAGGAAGCGTATATAAAAGGGTTCCGTTGTCCGCGCAAATATGTCTGGCAATTGCTGCCTTGTTATTTGCCGGCTGTGCCGCAGTCAAGACGAGCCAGCCGGCGACCGAAGACACCGCGCCTGCCAGCATTGAGGCCATAAAGGTTACCTCCTTTGGGGGCGAGACGACCGTAGTGGAGGTTGTTAACAGCACGGCTGTCCCTTACGCGACCTTTAGGTTGATTGATCCGACCAGGCTGATCCTCGACATTCGAGCTGTGCCCGGGAAGGACCTCCCGCAGGCTACGGAAGTTAATGACGGGAATGTGACCGATATTCGTGTTGAGAAAGGCGAGACCCAGGCCGTGACCACCAGGATTGTAGTCGGCATGGCGAGGCCGGGTGATTATAAGGTTGCTGAAAAGGATAACGCCATCCTCCTGACGTTCGTGCCGAAAATGGCAGCTTTGGAGACAGAGACAGCAGAGCAACAGAAGGCCGTGGAGCCGATAGAGCCTAAAGAACCGAGGATCTTTTTCAAACCGGGCTCGATAAGCCTGAATCAGGTCCTGGGTATTGATTTCACCATGCTGGACCATGGCAGGTCCAGGCTGAATGTGACAACGGACAAGAAGGTACGATACAACTTAGAGAGAAAAGGCCCAAAGACGTTGGTTTTAGTCCTTGAAGAAACCGCTATTCCGCCTCTTCTTTTAAGACGGCTTGACAGTTCCGAATTTGATGGGGCCGTGGATCAGGTAAAACCCAATTTTTCTTCCGAGGACAAAAGGCTTTCCCTTGCCATCTCTTTGAGGGAAATGGTTCCGTTGCATGTGGATCAAACAGACAGCGTTATCCACGTTGACTTTGGCCCGACATCCGTCAGGCCCCCGGAAAAGAAGATCATTCCCGTAAAGTTGGTACAGGCGGAGAAACCCGCGGCTGTTTCCGGGGAAACTGCTGCCGGTGGCCCGGTAGTGACTCAGGCGGGCCCTTCCCGGGATGTTCCTCTCATTCTTGGGAAGCCTAAATACAGGGGCCCGAACATGACCATGGATTTCAGCAATGCTGAAGTGACCAATGTTTTGAGGCTTATTGGAGATGTAAGCAATCTTAACATAATATGGGGTCCGGACGTAAAGGGTAACGTGTCCATGCGATTGAAAAATGTCCCATGGGAGCAGGCCCTGGACCTGATACTGATGAACAACGGTTTAGGCAGGATAGAGGAAGGAAATATCGTCTGGATCGCACCCAAATCAAAGATAGATCAAATTAAGAAGGACGAGCAGCAGAAGCGTGAAACAAAAATAGCCCAAATAAGAAGACTGGAGGAGGAAAAAAAGGCGGCGGAGCAGGCGAAAAAAGAGGTAGAGCCTCTTATCACTGAATACCTGCGGGTTGATTTCGCAGATGCCACCACGGATATCCTTCCTCATCTTGAAAAGATAAAGAGCGAAAGGGGCAGCCTCAGTGTGGATGCACGCACAAATACGGTTATCATGACCGATATTGCTTCTGTTATTGAAAAGGCCACAGATATTGTCAAAGAATTTGACACCCCGGTAAAACAGATCATGATAGAGGCCCGGATCGTTGAGGCCACCACCAATCTGGTTCGTGATCTGGGAATTGAATGGGGTATTGTGGGAGAACGGCGAAATAATGCGGGGGTGGCCTTTGACAATTTTGACTCTACCACTTACGGCACAGGTGGTGACAGATTGACGGGCGGCTCCTTCGAAACCAACTCGCCCGCCGGATGGGTATCCAATATAGGCCTTGCCTTTGGAAGGCTCACGTCGACGGGATTGGGGGCACTGATGCTGGATGCCTCCTTGGCCCTTGCCGAAACCGAGGGCAAGACAAGGATCATCTCGGCTCCCAAGGTCATTGCGAGCAATGGCGAAGAGGCAACCATCAGCAGGGGATCTACTTTTTATCTGCCGGCTGCTGAAAATGTTGAAGCGAAAGAGGTAACCGCTGATCTGTCTTTGCAAGTGACTCCTAATGTAAGTTTCAATGACTTTGTGAGTATGGAGATAACCGTCAAAGACGAGCAACAGGTTGGGACGAGCGGAAAATCGGGAAAAGATCTCAGTACCAAATTGATGGTCAAGAGTGGAGAGACCATTGTGATCGGCGGCATCTATACGGAAACTGAGGCAGAAGATAACACGGGGATTCCCTGGATGAAAGACATCCCGATCTTAGGCTGGCTATTCGGGGCAGAGCACAAGACCTTTGACAAGGCCGAGTTGCTGATTTTTCTGACGCCAACGGTGCTTCCTCCCCCGAACACCCTCTAAATACCTTATGTAAACGGTGTTGAGCATGTTCGTACGAGCATGCGCAACATTTCTTGTCGGTTCAACCCCGTCCCCCAATTCCTCCCGCCAGCCGAGGAGAGATTCTGCTGACCTTATGTTTTCCAGCGAACGATTCCCCTGAACCCGGCAAAGGCTGGTAAAACCCCCTTTACAAAAGGGGGGCGTTGAGCTATTCTCCTTTTAAAAAAGGTACTTCGGGTTGTATCCCA
>JAIOSR010000181.1 GCA_021107495.1 Desulfobacterales bacterium
ACAGTGCCTATTACTCCGAAGTGGCGGAAAAGGAGCTCTTCCTCAAACCCGTTAAGCAGGCCCTGAAGGCGCTCCAGGGAGAATGGCCTTCGTACGTCCTCAATCCCGAGGTAAAAGACAGGTGGCTTGAGAAATGGGGAAAAACCGCCTGACGCCGTCTGCGATCCCCGAGCGGCTGAAACCAAACTGGAGATATGGGCCGTTTTGACGTGGATGGTTATCTATGGTTTTTGAGGCCGAAGGGGGAAAAAGAGCTCATAAAACCGGGGGGAGAAAACATTTACCCGGCGGAGTTGGAAAAAGCGATTCTCCAACACGAAAAGGTCGTTGAAGTCAGTGTCATCGGTGTGCCTGATAAAAAATGGGGAGAGGCGATCAAGGCCATATGCGTCCCGGAACAGGGGAAAGCTCCGGACCCGCAGGAATTAGCCGAATTCGTGGCCGCAAAAATCGCGCGATATAAAAAGCCGCAATATGTGACATTCGTGGATGCCCTTCCAAAAACCGAGAAAGGTGAAATTGACAGGGATCGAGTGAAAAAGGATCACGGCGGTAAATACTGATTTGCTGACAGATATCATCTTTTCCACGTTTTTGATATTACGTGGAATGTAATAAGGCAGGTTCTTTTATTTGCGCGAGATCCGGCAAGATTATCCGCATTTGGTGAAGCCGCAGAAATGACATGTCATGCAGCCCTCTTCAAAGCTTATGGTGTTGCCGCATTCGGGGCAGGTTTCTCCTAAAAGGCTGTTTTCATGTTTCCCGCGACCCTTTTTGGGGTTATTCGACATATAGCGTTTCTCGAGGACCCGGCTTATGGCATCCGGTATGGAAAGGACCAGACCGTCCTTTTGAAACACCGGGTGTTCTCCGCCTATCCCTTTTAGCTGTTCCACGACCTTTTCCACCCTTACCCCGGACCGGAGTGCCAGGGAAACAAGTCTGCCGATTGCCTCTGTCTTGGCAGTGGTGGATCTTCCGGATTTGCCTATGGTGGCAAAGACCTCAAAGGGCCGGTCTTCATATTCCGTTACCGTAACATAAAGGTTACCCATACCCGTTGTCATCCTGGTGGTAAAGCCTTCCAGGGTATCGGGCCTTTCTTTTACCGCGGACATAAAGACATCTTCTTTCGTTTCCTTGTCCGTAAAAGAAAGGACCTGGTTTTCCTTGCTCCCGTCCCTGTAAATGGTTACGCCTTTGAGGCTCAAATCATAGGCAAGGTCGTATACTTTCTTCACGTCCTCCACCGTGGCATCGTGGGGCAGGTTGACGGTCTTTGAAACCGCATTGTCCGTATACTTCTGAAAAGCTGCCTGCATAAGGATGTGCCATTCGGGCGATACGTCATGGGCCGTTACAAAGACCTCTCTTATGTCCTCGGGTATTTCCTTTATGTCCTTGATCGTGCCCTTTTTGGCAATGGTATCCATCAGTTCTTCACTGTAAAAACCCCTTTCTTTGGCCATCCTTTCAAAATACGGGTTCACCTCTAAAAGTTCGTCATTATCCATTACGTTTCTCACGAAACTGAGGGCAAACAGGGGTTCGATCCCGCTGGAACAGTCTGCAAGAATGCTCAATGTGCCGGTAGGGGCGATGGTGGTTGTGGTTGCGTTTCTGTAAGTGCAGCCTTTCCGGGTATTGTAAATGCTTTCATCAAAATTTTCAAAGACACCCCTTTCTTCGGCTAAGGATCCGGATGCCTCATGGGATTCCCTGTCTATGAAACCCATGACTTCCTCTGCAGTTTCAAGCGCCCTGTCCGAGTTATAAGGAATCCCCAACCGGTAAAGCATGTCGGCAAACCCCATGACCCCGAGTCCGATTTTACGGTTGCCCTTAACCATTTTTGTGATTTCCGGCAGGGGATACCTGGAAACATCAATGGCATCGTCCAAAAAACGAATCGTCCACCAGACAAGATCCTTCAGGCCATTGTAATCAATGGAAGGCCCCCCGTCATCTTCAATCACATATTTGGCCAAGTTTATGGACCCCAGGTTACACGCCTCCAAAGGAAGAAGCGGCTGTTCCCCGCAGGGGTTCGTGCTCTCTATGGCACCCAGGGCCGGGGTCGGGTTATCCGCATTCATCCTGTCTAAAAACACAATGCCCGGGTCACCGTTTTCCCATGCCTGTTTGACTAAGGACTGATAAACTTGAGAGGCCTGCAACTCCCCGACCTTTTTTTCGTCCCTCGGATCTATCAGGTCATAGCTACTCTCATTCTTTACCGCTTCCATAAAGTCCTTTGTCACGCCAACCGAAAGGTTGAAATTGTTCAGGTCCTGATTCTTCTTTTTGCTGTAGATGAATTCCATGATGTCCGGGTGGTCCACCCTGAGGATGGCCATATTGGCCCCGCGGCGCGTGCCTCCCTGCTTGACCTGTTCGGTGGCAGTATTAAAGATCCTCATGAAGGAAACCGGCCCGGAAGCCACGCCGCCGGTTGTACCCACCCTGCTTTTCTTGGGTCTTAAGCGGGAGAAAGCAAAACCGGTTCCGCCGCCCGACTTGTGGATCAGGGCGGCATTCTTGAGGGCATCAAAAATACCCTCCATGCTGTCTTCAACGGGCAAAACAAAACAGGCAGCAAGTTGACCCAACCTGCGCCCGGCGTTCATCAAGGTGGGGGAATTGGGCAGGAATTTAAACTCCCGCATCATTCCGTAAAAGATTTCCTCCATCTTCATTGCAAGGGCATCGTCCCCGTAGTTCTTTTCCGCCTTTGCAATACTATGGGCTACGCGTCTGAACATCTGTTCCGGGGTCTCAACAGTTCTCCCCTTCTTGTCTTTCTTAAGATATCGCCTCTCCAGGACCCTTTTGGCATTCTCGGAAAGGACCGGTCCGTTTTTAATAAAAATGGACTTGTTCAGCCGTACGGGCGATGTCCTGCTCAGCCCATATTCCAGCAGCTTGGCCTCTATAATCTTCTCTACCACGGGCATGGTAATCGTCTGAAGTGCCATCTTGCCGATCTCTTCTCGCATAAAACGGCTGATATCCATGGCCTGGGCCTGATCCATGGGGTTTTCTTTGACTAAAAGATCCGAAAACCGGTGATCGTCCCACCTGTAGGTAGTAAGATCAAAGCTACCCTCTTCAGTGATCAATATCTTACCTTTTTGCCCCATGAACATCCTCCCCGGTATCGTATCTCAAAAGTTGCGCTTTTGTTTCCGGCAGGTTGATCCTTTTTTCTATGTGCCGCCTAAATCCTGACATATTACCCGAAGCTATAATTTTCTTATACAATATATAGTATGTCAAGGGAAAATCACCCCATATTTAATGCCTTGCCCATTATTCGCAACTGGTATACAAAAAGTTAAGGCTTTCATACCACGAAGGAATCGCGGATAAATCCGCTCCCACAGGAGGGAAAAGAAATGACCATAACCCACGGCTTTAAGCTTGAAACGGACCGGGACATAAAGGAATTGAAGACTCAAGCCAGGCTCTATCGCCACGAAAAGACCGGGGCCGAGCTTTTGTCCCTTATAAATAACGATGAGAACAAGGTATTCGGCATCACTTTTCGCACACCGCCCGTGGATTCCACGGGAATCGCACACATCCTGGAGCACTCCGTTCTCTGCGGTTCACGCAAGTACCCGGTCAAGGAACCCTTTGTGGAGCTGCTGAAAGGCTCTCTGAATACCTTTCTGAATGCCTTTACCTACCCCGACAAGACATGCTACCCGGTGGCCAGTCAAAACCTTCAAGACTTCTATAACCTCATAGACGTTTATTTGGATGCCGTGTTCTATCCCCACCTGACCCCCTTTATCTTTCAGCAGGAGGGCTGGCATTTTGAACTGGAAGATTCGGGTAAACCCATTACATACAAGGGCGTTGTCTTTAATGAGATGAAAGGGGCCTACTCTTCTCCCGATAACATACTTGTGGAGAAATCCCAGCAATCCCTGTTCCCGGACAATACCTATGGCCTTGATTCCGGGGGAAACCCGAAACACATTCCCGACCTTACCTTTGAGCAATTCCGGGCCTTTCATCAAAGATACTATCACCCTTCAAATGCCCGCATCTATTTCTACGGGGACGATGATCCTGAAACACGGCTGAAACTCGCAAACGGTTATCTAAAGGCGTTTGATCCTATTCTGCCGGATTCCACCATTCCACTGCAGCCTCCTTTTCAAAAACCCGGGCACATGGAGCACCCCTTTATGGTGGGTGAGGAAGAAGTGTCCAAGGCAAAGGGTATGGTCACGCTCAACTGGCTGCTTCCGGAAACAACGTCGGTTCAGACCAATTTCGCCCTGCGAGTCCTTGAGTATGCACTCTTAGGCATGCCCGGCTCCCCCCTTCGTAAGGCCCTTATTGACTCGGGACTGGGGGAGGATATTGCGGGCGAGGGTCTGGCCACGGAATTGCGTCAGATGTATTTCTCCACCGGCCTGAAGGGGATTGACATAAAAAATACAGGGCAGGTTGAATCCCTTGTCACGGACACCCTTGCCGACTTAGCCCGAAAGGGGATCGATCCTCTCACCATTGAAGCTGCACTCAACACCATCGAATTCGGGTTGAGGGAAAACAACACCGGCCATTTCCCTCGGGGCCTTCTCCTGATGCTCCGTTCCCTGACCACCTGGCTTTATGACGGCGATCCCTTGGCCCTGCTTGCATTTGAGGAACCACTTGAGGCCGTAAAATCGGGTGCGAGATCGGAAAGCGGCCTTTTTGAGCAGATGATCAATCGTTTTTTTCTGGCAAACCCCCACCGCACTACCCTGACCCTCAAACCCGATCCCGATTTGCGCGAAACCGAGGAAGCCGGTGAAAAAGAGAGGCTTGCTACGGCCCGTTCGGCCATGGGCCCGGACAAAGTGACCGGCGTACTAAAAAACACACGGGAGCTGAAGCGCCTTCAGGAAACGCCCGATCCACCAGAGGCACTGGCTACCATACCCGTCCTCAAACTCGAGGACCTGGAAAAAAAGAACACGACCATTCCGATTTCGCATTTTGATCGGCAGGGAGCGCCGGTCCTGTTTCACGACCTTTTTACAAACGGCATTGCATATCTGGATCTCGGGTTCAATCTTCGGGCACTGCCCGATAAATACCTGCCATATGTTTCGCTTTTTGGCCGCGCCCTTGTTGAAATAGGGACGGACAAGGAGGATTTTGTCACACTAACCCAGCGCATCAGCCGTAAAACAGGAGGGATCGGCCCTCAGACCTTTACATCGACAATAAAAGATTCAAAGCAGTGTGCCGCCTGGCTCTTTTTGTGCGGCAAGGCCATGCTTAAACAGACAGAGGACCTGGTCAATATATTGCAGGATGTCCTGCTTACGGTTCGATTTGACAACCGGGACCGGTTCCGGCAAATGGTCTTAGAGGCAAAGGCCAGGGCCGAGCAGAACCTGGTCCCCCGAGGACACCAGATAGTCAACCTGCGCATCAGGTCCCATTTTGGCGAGTCCCATCGGGTGGCGGAACAGATGGGTGGGTTAAGCTACCTCTTCTTCCTGAGGAAACTGGTCCTGGACGTGGAAAAAGACTGGGATGGCGTCCTTTCAGTGCTCACGGACATGCGCCGTATCCTCGTGAATCGAGGTAACATGATATTTAACGTCACCCTGGACAACGACAGTTGGTCCGGTTTTGAAAAACAGGTGAATCGGTTTATAGACGCGCTGCCCCATGGCCCTGTCACAAAGGCGGACTGGGCATTCAAAGCCCCCGCCCCTTTTGAGGGAATGACCGTCCCTTCACAGGTCAACTATGTGGGCAAAGGCGCCAATCTTTTTGACATTGGTTATGGTTTCCACGGGTCTTCCTTAGTGATCACCCGCTACCTGCGTAATACCTTTCTGTGGGACCGGGTCCGTGTCCAGGGCGGGGCCTACGGGGCCTTCTGTCTCCTTGACCGCATGTCGGGTGCACTCACCTTTGTATCCTACCGGGACCCTAATCTTCTTGATACCATAGAAACCTTTGACCGGTCGGCCTCGTTTCTTGAGGATATGGACCTTGGGGAAGAAGAACTTACAAAAAGCATTATCGGCGCAATCGGTGACCTGGACAGTCATATGCTTCCGGACGCCAAGGGTTTTGCATCGATGGTTCGTTATCTGACAGGCGATACGGAAGAGGCCCGGCAGCGAATACGGGATGAGATTTTAGGCACAAAAGCGTCCGATTTCAAGGACTTTGCCCGAATGCTGGAGCAGGTAAAAGAAAAGGGAATAGTCAAGATCCTGGGATCCCCGAACGCCATTGAAAAGGCGACAACCGAGCGTCCGGGCTGGCTCGATATTGTCAAGGTTCTTTAGCTATAGAGGTAAAGAAGATAAAGCGGTACTATAGCAAAACCTAGGAGTTCAAAGGGAATCGGGTTGAGGAGTCCTAATTATTTTCTGAGCGACCACAGGATATTTGACACTTGAAGCTCAATATATTTATCAAGGGTGAGACGATTCTTAAAATGCCACCTCTTTAAAATCCAGGTATGGGCTGCCATTAGAATATTATATGCCATCAGATCAACATCAACTTTTCTAAATACCCCCAGAGTTATCCCTTCATTGATCATTTGACTAAAAACATTGCTTACCTCGACCTCAAGCTCCATAACACGCGCCTTGGATGCCTTGTCAAGGGAATTGGATTTTTGATAAATCAAAAGGCACTTTTCCCTTTGCTGATCAACCACCCTGAAATACAGCCTTGCGGCAATAGACAACTTCTCTTCAGGATCATCAATCCCCCGGATCATGTCGAGGAGGTTATTGCGGAAGGTATTCAAGACATCTTCCATGATCATTCGCATGATCTCAGTCTTCTTTTTTACATAATGATATGTGACCGGAAGGCTTACACCGGCTGCTTCTGAAATCTCCTGAATGGATGTGGCATTAAAACCCTTTTTGGCATATAGAGTGCTTGCCGCATCAATGATTTGTTTCCTTACCTTACCAGCATCCGTTATCTGATCGAGCACTGTTAATTTACTTTTGTGTATGTCCATATCTTTTCACCATATCTGAAAAGGTGATTAAACCTCTTCCCTTACATAAAAAGTTTAATTAACAAAAACGCTCTTTTTTGGACAAGAATTATAGAAATATTTAGCTTATGTGTCAAGGTTGGAACCAAATGCCCGCCTTTCAGGTTTCTGTGAAAAGTTTGCCCTAAATACCATGCGGTAAGTTGAAAGAAATCCTGAAAATTCGCCC
Source organism: Desulfobacterales bacterium (assembly GCA_021107495.1). Taxonomy (GTDB): domain Bacteria; phylum Desulfobacterota; class DSM-4660; order Desulfatiglandales; family Desulfatiglandaceae; genus JAIOSR01. Next base: position 7,221 of record JAIOSR010000181.1, read on the forward strand.
ACTGCCAAAGGTTGTAGCTAATGGCCCTTGAGATATCACTTTTCAAAAAACTTCACCCTTGCAAAAAAATTACAATGCCACCTGGTTTTTCAACGGGCTAAAATTTTACCAAAAAAAGCAAGGCATTGAAAATTTATATTTGATGTTTACTTTCTTGGTGTTATAAATATAACCCAATTGAGCGAAAACCTCTCAATTGTATAGCTGTCAGCATGACAGCCTTTTTAAAGGGAAACCGTTAATGGGCACACTAAACGTAAAATTTCTTCCCAACGACATATCCGTTGACGTGGAGGAAGGCACAACCATTGCAGAGGCAGCTCACCAGGCCGATGTATTTATCAGTAATCTCTGCGGAGGAGAAGGCGTGTGCGGCAAGTGC
>JAIOSR010000022.1 GCA_021107495.1 Desulfobacterales bacterium
GTCAGCGTCGGAGGCATCCTTTTGGAAACCCATCACCCCCTAAAACAAGGCCAGACAGTTGTGATAACAATAGCATTAAAAGAGGATATAGTTGAGATCAATGGCCATGTTGTCTACATAACACCCTCTGAGGACAAGCTCTTTTGTTCAGGGATCGAGTTTGCGGAAATAGATAAGGAGGGTGAACGAGTCGTTAAAAATTATATTGATGCACTAAAAGCGGAAGGATAAGTTGCATGTCGGCATTTCGTCAACTTATTGAAATTATAAGCCTTTTGATGGCAAGCTGTTTGTATTATTGGCATGGAACATTGGGGCTAAAAGCGGAATGAAACTATTTAAATTGTCAAAAATTCCTTCAAACCCATCATTCCAATTGTGAACGAAACGAACTTAGTCCCCTATTTTACATCCCGTAAATGACACGCCAATCCGGTTGTAGCGGAAATGCAACTCCCTACATTGTAAATCAGGTTTTTAAACGTCCCTGAAAGCTGATCGTATTCTTTCTGGAGGGTTTCCGGATCCAGTTTGCTGACCTGTACGTCTTTTGACGCCAATATCGAGGCAAAACGAGGCTCATGGCCTATATCCATGAACGGCAGGTAGCCGAATATATCGTTTTTCTTGAGCGTCAATAACGGGATATCACCTTTCGGGGTCTGCCCTACCACATAGGTCTCACCTTCTGTTATGGTAAACAACTCCTCCTTTGAAGAACCTCTTTTTATGATCGGCTTCGTTTCCGCGGGCACCGCATCCTTCCCTGATTTTTTCATTTGCAATTCCAAGGCCCGGTCCGTAATTCGTCTCAGCCTGCCATCCAGACTGATCAGAAATTTTTTAAAGTCCGGCGTCAGGCCCGAATACTGCCGAGAAAGAACGTCGGCATCCACAACACCCAACTGAACGTCACCAACAGCCGTAACAGTAGCGGTCCGGACAGCTTCTTTGCGCAAGAGAGCTGCGAAACCACCTATAAAGCAACCTTCTCCTAATCTGGCAACGGCCATGGTTCCGTCCGAGGTATCCCTGGTTACATCCACCATGCCTTCCAATATGACCCAGATCCATCTACCGTGACCGCCCTCTTTTACGATCCTACCTCCATCAAAAAAGCTATCTTCACTAATGACATAAACATAGTCCACTAAAGGACCTTTAATTGCGGGCAGGGCCCCGCTTTTTCCACCTTTTGTTTGCGCTGCTTGCGCGCCGGGCTCACCGGGCAAGGGCGTGGGCCCTATCTTTTCGATCAACCCATCGTCCAGCATCCTCAAGGCGTCTAATATAATCTGCATCCGGCTGTTGTTAATCACACGCCCTATTTTAATTTTTTCTTCAAAAAATTCGAATCTTCCTTCAGACCATCCAAACAGGGCATAAATGGCGTCCAGACCGTTTGTATTACCCATGGTAGCATTTATAGGTTCACCCTTATCAAAATATACGACGCCGGGGTTCGGGGCATGCTGGCTCGTAATTTGAAGCCTGCCGGTGCTGTTATTTGAACCAAGGGTTTGAAAGATATCCGGCAAACTTATAAAACTCAGGGCACCTGCAAACACAACTTTTTTATCCATGTTCTTCCTCTATCCCGCCCATTTCAGTTCCTTTTGGAGCTCAAGCAACGTCAGTTTCATGCATTCCTTCAGGGTCGGCCACACACCGGTTCCCTTGACAGCGCTTGCAGCAAAAGACGGCGCCTTTAGCTTGCTGTTCAGGTCTCGCTCTAAGACATCTTCAGGCAAAATGGGAAAACCCTCTTCGGCAAGATCTCGCTTGTTGTATTGAATAATCAGGGGAAGTTTGAATATACTGTGGCCCTGCTCTTTAAGATTCCCCTGCAAATCCTTCAAAGACAACAGATTGGCTTTCCTGCGCACCTCAAGTGAATCTGCAACAAAGACCACGCCGTCAACACCCTTGAGGACCATTTTCCTGGTAGAGCTGTATTTTTGTTGGCCTGGTACCGTGTAAAGCTGGATCATGACATCGCAGCCCCTGATCTTACCCAGACCCATGGGCAGAAAATCAAAAAAGAGTGTTCGGTCGCCTTTGGTGTCAATGGAAACCATATCACCCGACGTGGTTTTCTTGAACGCCTTGAAAACATATTCCAGGTTGGTGGTTTTCCCGCAACGCCCCGGGCCGTAATAGACTATTTTACACTCAATGACCCTCTCTTTAAAATTGAAATTAGCCATAATTCAATTGTACAGGAATTTTCCTTTTTCTAAAGCTGTAATAGCTCAATTAGTAGCGGCATTAGTCAATAATGCCTCGAAGGACGCCGGTCATTATTCAAAAAATGTCCGCATGAATTCGAGTCCTCCAATCAGGGCGAATCAGCATTAATTGCTATTTCCAACAAATAGTCCCCTTGCTTTGGGCCATCCTTTATCTCTGTCTTTCCGAAGAGAACACCGTTTGCCCTGAAAAAACCTATGGGCGAAAAGCACTGGATGTCCGATAACGCCATGCCGGTCTTAACTGAAGCCAAAAGGTCTTTCCGTCTGGCCGGAATAATAACGCTCACACTATTACCCGACTGAAAAGTAACGTCGAACTCAACGGTTTCGCCTTTCAAAGGCCCACTCTCCAATTGAATACTGATCGAAGACAGGTCGAGGACGGCATCTTCCTCTTCGTCTTCTTTGCCGCCTTCGGCAGGCGCTTCGTCCAACTTTGGGATTTCGGCCTTGATACCTTTCTTTTCAAATGTACTATTAAGAAATGCTCGAATCTGTTTCAGTTGCGGCCTTGACAATGACTCGCGTGACACCCACTGGCCGAATTGAGCAACTGCCGCTTCCGCTGTTGAAAAGGACAGGAGACATGTAATAATGTTCTTGGCCACAACGACAGGCAAGACCCCTTGTTTTAGCAGTTTCTTAAATTGCTCTAAGGCCTGCTCATATTGTCCGAATTTGGCTAAGGCTACGGCCCCTTCAATGGCCGCCTTATCTTTATCTTTAGAAAATGAAAACCTCTTTCTGATTAGATTGTGCTGAGATTCAGAAAGTTCGGGGACCTCGGGAGCCTCATCAATTTCAGTCAGCTTTTCCTCCACGGCTCTCATTTTTTCCCGAACCGCATCCATCAATTTCTCACGATTACCGAGTTGTCTGCTACTTTCGATAATTTGAAGAACGTTAAGATATTTGTCTTTAGATTGAGTTAACAGACTCTGTTTTTTATAAAGTTCAGCCTCTTTTAGCAAAGATCTTATTCGGTCTTTGTCGGACATTTTTTATGCCTTTGCCCCTAAAGTTAACACAATTATTTTATAGAGCGTAGTATTATGTAGATAAAATCAGGAATTGTCAATTGTGATCAGCTATGCGGCAAAAATTACGGTGAGAGACTCGATGTTCTCTTAACGACGCCCTGCCCAGTACTCCGGGTCCGTTTCTCTCCGAATCTTAGGGTCGTGCCTTTACGAGTCGGAGGCCAGGCAGGAGGGTAGCGCCTAGTCCTCGTCCGGGCCAGGGGGTTTATATGCGGCCCTTCTGGTGTTCCTCTAATCCGCTGCCAATGAAAAGGTGACCACGCGGGAATCGCCACCTGAATAGTTATCACCCTTGACGATCTGGTTACCTAATCTGACCTTTTTGCCGATCAGGCTCATGTCCGCGTCATCAGGGTTGATATCCACCAGGTTTCCCATGACCCAGGCCCCTTCATCAATTTCCGCCATGGCAACCACATAGGGAGCGGTGAAGCCCATTGGCGGGACACGGACAACCGTAAAAGTGCGCAGGGTCCCGTGTCCCTCTATTTCGGTTATATTCAGATCGGACCCGTTACATTCCCGGCACAGGGACTTGGGCGGAAAGGTCACAGCATCACACCCATTGCACTTGAGGCCCAAAAGCTTCCCTTGTTCAAGGCCTTGCTGGTATTGATCATAAGTAAGTTTGTAGTCCATTTCTTAACTCCTCAGGATGATATTACATATCGTTCCGAAATCCCCTCCCAGGGTGTCAACCAAACCAACCCGGGCGCCTTCAACCTGTCGAGGCCCGCTTTCTTCCCTGAGCTGTTCCACAATTTCCGTTACCTGTGCGGCCCCGGTAGCGCCTATTGGGTGCCCTTTGGCCTTGAGACCCCCCGATGGATTGACCGCCACCTTACCCCCCAAATATGTCTCTCTTTTGGTGGCGGCATCATATGCCTTTCCGAATTCATAAAATCCGAAACTTTCCAGGGCTAAGATCTCTGCAATGGTAAAACAGTCATGCAGTTCCACCACGTCGATATCATCCGGACCGAGTCCCGCTTCCCTGTAGGCCTGGGCAACCGACTCTTCTCTCGACCTGACCCGTGTGATGTCCTTCTGAAGATAAAGAGGCCCACACGATGCCTGTCCCATTCCTGCGATATAAACGGGCTTTTTCGAAAAATCCTTAGCCCTTCCGGCTTCTGCCACCACCACGGCCGCTGCTCCGTCCGAAAAGGGACAACAATCGAAAAGCTGGAGTGGGTCCGCCACCATCATGCCGTCCAATACGGTATTTACGTCTATTTCCTTTTGAAAATGGGCCTTCGGATTCATAGAGCCGTGGTAATGGTTCTTGACCGCTACCTCGGCCATGTTTAGCTTTAATTCCTTTAAAGGTATACCATACTTGTCCGAATACATGTGGGCTGCCATGGCAAACACACCCGGGAAAGTCAATCCCGGTCTTGATTCATATTGTGCATGGTGCCCCATGGCAAAGGTCTTTGTGGCCAATGGGGTACCCATGGCGCAGGCCCGCTCCGTGCCCCCTGCCAGGACGACGTCATAGATACCGGCTCCCACTAAAAGGGCCGCATGACGGATAGCCACGGTAGCCGTGGCACACGCCGACTCAAACCGTGTGGCAGGCGCAGATATGGGCAATCCCAATTCCGCATGAGCAAATGGGGCCATGTGCATTTGACCTTCTTCAAAGTCACCCAGGCAGTTTCCGAAATAAAGGGCCTCCATGTCCTTTGGCTCAAGGTTGGATTGGGCAATGGCCTCAAGACCTGCCTCGGCAAACATCTCCAGATTCGTCTTTTCAGAAACACCGAATTTGGTCATGGCCACACTTAAAATGGCAACTTGTCTCATGGTATCCTCCTTAATCGGCCTATTTCGGTGGGCAGTGCGCACCGTAAGTCCTCAATAAGTTTGGGGATCCGATCTCTGACTTCTGACATTTGGCTCCCGCATCCTTTTCTTGTTATTTTGCCGCCATTCTTATGGCGCCGTCCAGCCGGATCACTTCTCCGTTGAGCATAGGATTTTCAACAATATGTTGGACCAGTGCTGCGAATTCGGACGGTTCTCCCAATCGTTTTGGGAATGGCACCATCTTTCCAAGGGCCTCCTGTACGTTTTCCGGGAGTCCCTCAAGCATGGGTGTCCTGAAGATCCCCGGTGCAATGGTCATTATCCTTATCCCATATTCCGCGAATTCTCGGGCAATGGGGAGTGTCATGCCGGCTACGCCGGCCTTGGAAGCGCTGTATGCGGCCTGGCCGATCTGTCCGTCAAAGGCCGCGACAGAGGCCACATTGATCACTACCCCTTTTTCGCCATCATCATTCCCCTGGTTTTTCACAATTTTTTCGGCAGCCAACCTAACGACATTCATGGTTCCCATCAGGTTTATCTGCACGACTTTATTGAAATGGTCCATGGTCATGGGGCCTTCCTTGCCTAAGACCTTGGCAGGTGTTCCAACCCCCGCGCAATTGACCACAATGTGAATCGCTCCAAAGGCTTCAATGGTTTTATCTATTCCAGCCTGGACGTTTGCTTCATCCGTGATATCGGTCA
>JAIOSR010000007.1 GCA_021107495.1 Desulfobacterales bacterium
GATAAAGTTGTTTACTTTTCCAGCTTATATTTTCATCTATAGGCGATATATAGATCCTTGACTTAATCTAATGTTGTCTTTCATCCATGGCTTTGTAATTATTGAGTATTTTTATCCGCCTGTCCGGTGGCGGATCACTCGAATCCTTGACCCCTTGAATCCTGATCATCGACCAACTAATTTGGAGATGATCCAATATTTTTAACACATCTGCCGGAAGCAGGGTCGGTACTGCCCATCCTACTTATGGTATTTTTCCCCCTTTATGATGGTAAAGGCGCGGTAGAGTTGTTCAAGCAAGAGAAGGCGGCTCATTTCGTGGGTCAGGGTCAGCCGGGAGAGGGAAAAAATTTCATGGGACCGGTCCAGAAGGGCTTTTGACAGGCCCAAAGGACCGCCCACAACAAATGTGAGACGGTCGTGGGTCAGTGATAACTTTTCAATGTGTGAGGCTAACTCTTTAGAACTATAGGCTTTTCCTGATCGCTCCAATGCTATGATGTAATCTCTGGGAACGAAGTTTTTGGCAATGGAGCCACCTTCTTCGTCCAGGATTCCAAAAGTGGACCTTCCTTTTTTAATGCCCGCCGGTTTTGTTTCCACCCATTCTGTCTTAGCATACCTTTTGAGGCGTTTCATATAAAAGGTCTCACCTTGCTTGAGAAAGTCGGATCTTGTGCGGTCAACGACGATTATTTTTATTTTTAGCATTATGATTCAGTTTTGCTTGATATGATTGATTTGAGAAGATTTTTTATGGCTAAGGTTATTTGAGACTGGGCAAGACGATAGTGGTAAGGGGACCTTCCGAAAGGATCAATGATATCATCTGTTTTTTGATCCTCGGAAATGAACCGGCCCAGGCGTTTAACCTTATCTCCTATGCCCGGCCACAGTTCCTTTAGCACGTTTCTATGCTCTTTTTCCATGACCAGGATAAGGTCTGCCCAGTCCGCATCCTGTTTTGTAATCTGCCTGGCCTGATGATTTTTTGCAGTTATCCCCTTTTTTGACAGATATTCAATCATCTTACGGTCAGGTGGGCTGCCGGGGTATGCATAGAGACCTGCCGATGCGACCGAGATGCGGTCTTCCTTAAGCTTCTCGATCTCATTTTTGACAAGCATTTCTGCTAAATAGCTTCTGCTGATATTTCCGCTGCATACAAAAAGAATATTCATTTATTTCATTTCAAGTCCTAAAATTTTTGCTATTTCAAAGGTCATTTCACGTATAAAATCCTTCATATCCTCCCCCTGAAGGGGCTTTCCCGGTCCGGGGTATTTTCGTATTTTTTCAGGTTTGACCATGATGGGTGCGTTTTTCAATTCCGGTCTGGGCCGGACATTGAATTCCGGATCAAAGCTATTATTAAAATACATTTCCTGGAAAACGGCAAACTTGAGAATATGGGCTGTTGAGTCAAGGACACCCACGTCCCCGGTCTGCACGTATCCGGCCTGTAAGGCCTTTTCCAGCCCGGCTAATGATTCGCCTCCCTGTGTGCAGGCTATATTTCCGTTCCTGTTTGCCACAATCATGGCATCCATTATTTCCTGCTCAGTCACCTGGACCACAAATATCCTTTTTTCACCGGCCATGCGGTTATATTCCCTGACCAGTTCAATTACGCGGGGCATTGATACGGGGTTTCCTATCATGGCTGCCTGGGCCACGCTCGGCTGGACATCGACAGGTACAAAACTTCTTTTATCCGGGCTTTCCTCTAAATAATATCGGTAAACCGGGTCAGCGTGTTCCGACTGTACGCCTACAATTTTGGGTAGTCGTTCTATGACACCGGCCTTTAAAAATTTGAGAAAACCGCTCATGATCGCCGTGATGTTGCCGGCGTTGCCGATGGGGACAACCACGGCCTTGTTTTCCACGTCATAATCAAAATCCTGTGCGATTTCATAAGAAAAGGATTCCTGACCTAAAATGCGCCAACTGTTCTTGGAATTCAAAAGGGCCACGTTATAATGATCTGCCAGGGATTCCACGACCTTCATGCAGTCATCGAAAACCCCCGGTATTTCAAGTACTTTGGCCCCACTACCCAGGGGTTGAGATAACTGCTGGGGTGTCACCTTTCCTTTCGGGAGTATTACCGCCGATTTCAGGAAGTCTTCAAGATATGAAGCATAGAGAGCGGCCGATGCAGAAGTATCGCCGGTGGAGGCACAGACGGACAGGAGGTTGGAAATGTTCTCTTTTTTTGCTAAATAATTGATATAGCTCAGTGCGCAGGCCATTCCCCTGTCTTTGAAAGAGGCGCTGGGATTGAGCCCGTCATTCTTAAAATAAAAATCAATGCCTATCTTTTCTTTCATACGATCATTCGCTTCCACTAAAGGCGTGTGCCCTTCACCCAGATAGACAATCCGATCTAAGGGAATGATGGGTGCGATGAATTCATAATAACGGAAAATACCTTTAAGGGCCTTGTGGTTTAACATCCTGCGGTAGTCAAAGATCTGTCGCCATGTTTCACCTGCCACGTCGTTGATGGCCTTTACATTTTTGTCTTGAAGCAAAAGAACTCCACCGCACTCAGGACATGTGTAGAGGAGCCGGGTAATATCAAGTTCGTTATTGCATCCCAGGCATCTGTAAACCATCCGGCCGCGAGGCTCGGGCATTATATTGGGACGAATGTATTCGGGAAATTGTTCTATTTTCAAGGTCTTTTCCTCGTGAGCTTTATAATGAAAACATTTTGATAACCGTTCTAAGGTTCAGGGTTAAAAATAAACGCTGGAACCTTTTGAATCTTTTGAACATTTGAACCTGTGAACTCCTACGATATTACAAACCCGTGGGAATTTCAATACAAACAGTAATTGACACGGTAATCCTTTTTCGTCTAAAACCCGTGTCATCTCCAACAAAAAGTACCTGCTCAATATTTGGGTACCTTGAATTTCAGGATATTTCTTTGTTAACGAACGGCATTTGTTGGGGCATGCGGAACTCTTTTCAAAGAGGCGCATTTTTATTTCTACAACGCATCTGCCACGCCCCAAATACATTAACCAACCGGTTTCTGACAGGCGGGACAGCCAAACATAATAGGCGCTATCATCGAAGGGGCTGTCCAGGGCCGAAATGTAAAGAGGACCGCCGTGATTCGAGCCACAGCAAGGTTATGCGGCTCTTTGAAAAGAGTTCCGTATGCCCCGCTATCATGTTAAAGCCTCCGTTTATTTAGCTGTTAAGGCAACCCAAAGATTAACGTTTGATATGAAGCTTTTAAATGATCACCGAACTTTTAAGGTCCTGGCAGTTTTCTGGATGGCCACTATTTTCTGGCTGTCTTCAATACCGGACCTGCCATCTCCATCCCTTTTCAGCGCACAGGACAAATTTGCGCATGTCCTGGTTTTTGGCGTCTTAGGGTTTCTTTTCAGCCGTTCATTCAGGCCCCGGGATGAGGATCTGCCTTTCACGCGAGTCCTGCTGGTCACCTTGATGGTGGCAGTATACGGAGGGTTTGACGAATCGCACCAGATGTTTGTGCCGGGTAGAGAGGCCAGCTTTGGAGACTTGGCAGCAGATACAGTGGGTGGTTTTCTTTCAGGCCTTTTCTTCTGGAAGAAATAGCCTGAATTATTTCCCGGCCAGTTATTTTTTTTGACATCTTATTCCAGTTCTGTAAGACTTAATCCTATGTTAATGATCCGAAAATTGGGTGCTGCAACACTGAGGAACTTACGAATAATGGGGGTTATGGGCCTTTTTTTATTCAAAGGATTTTTTTACAGCGTCGTACCACCCGTCAAGATAACACGAGTGCTTAAGCAGGTTTATTTTATCGGCTTTCAATCCACCGTGGTAATCATGCTTACCGGATGTTTCGCAGGCATGGTCCTGGGTTTTCAGGGGTACAACAGCCTGCGCCAGTTCGGTTCGGATGCATTTTTGGGAC
>JAIOSR010000326.1 GCA_021107495.1 Desulfobacterales bacterium
GGACCTGGATGCTTCTTGATCTGGTTAACTTAGCCATGGCCATCGGGCTCAAGATGCTCGTTATGCGCCTTGTCCAGGACAGGGATTCCAATGTCATCAACGGTGTCAGGAAACTTGGTTTTGTTGAAGAAGCGGTACTTAAAGATTATGTGCTGGACCGGGAAGAAAACCCTCATAACCTTGCTATTATGACAAAACACCTGCCCATGGAATGGGGTGATTTTTAGCAGAATGGAAAAGGCCGTTAACGCCCAATACGAACTGGCTTCAGGTGAATTGCCGCAAGTGCTGCCTGATGTGCCGGGCACATATCTCTTCAAGGAATCCTCCGGCCGTGTGATTTATGTGGGCAAGGCAAAAAGCCTCAAAAAGAGGGTCTTGTCCTATTTCAGGCCCGCCGAGCAACTCTCCCATAAGACCGCCCTGATGATGAAAAAGGCCTCCGGCATCGATTTCATCCTCACATCCACGGAAAAAGAGGCATTCATTCTCGAGAGAAATCTCATAAAGAAGTTTATGCCTCGCTATAACGTCATTCTCAGGGATGATAAGCAATATCCATGTCTACGACTGAATATCAAGGAACGTTACCCCCGTCTGAGCATTATAAGGAGAATAAAAAAGGATGGGTCCCTGTATTTCGGTCCCTTTTCATCGGCCCATTCCGTACGCAGTACCCTCAAGGTCATTGATCGGGTTTTCCAACTCAGGAAATGCAGAGGAAAGGGACTGCTGAAACGAACAAGGCCCTGCCTGAATTATCAGATGGGTCGGTGTCTCGGGCCATGTACCTACCATGTCCCGGTATCGGAGTACCGGCAGATTGTTAAACGGGTCAGGCTTTTTTTAGAAGGTCGCAATCGGGAGTTGATCGAACGACTGGAAAAAGATATGGCCGGGGCATCGGACCTGATGGATTTTGAGAAAGCCGCACAAATAAGGGACCAGATCAGGGCCATAGAAAAGACTGTGGAGCGCCAGCACGTGGTCTCACCGCGATTAGAGGATCAGGACATCGTGGCCCTGGCCCAGCACAATGGGCGTTTTCAGGTGGTTATCCTTTTTGTTCGAAAAGGATGTGTGGTGGGGAACCGCGACTATCTTATTAAAAATCCGGGCGGTCCTGCATCCGAAGTCATGGAGGCATTTTTGAAGCAATACTATGCAGGTTCGGCCTTTATACCGAAACAGATTCTGATCTCCGAGCCTGTTGAAGACCTTCCGTCTATTACGGAATGGCTTTGCGATTCAGCCGGGAAAAAGATCGTGATTCGAAGACCGAAAAGGGGTGAAAAACTCCAATTAGTGAGCATGGCAGTGGCAAATGCGGAAAGTCTCCTTTCGAGCAGAGCGGAACAGGAAGACCAAGACCTGATGGAAATTGTTCGGGTGGCCTTAAGACTCAAAAAGCCCCCCAGGTTTATTGAGGGCCTTGACATATCCAATCTTCAAGGCGACATGGCAGTGGGGTCTGTCGTCTCCTTTGCGGACGGTCTGCCTCACAGGTCGGGATATAGAAATTACAGGATAAAGGCGGTCAACGGCATTGATGACTATGGCATGATGGCGGAATTGGTAAAAAGACGGGTGTCCAAAGGAAGTCTGCCCGATCTCTTTATTGTTGACGGGGGAAAAGGCCATTTAGCGGCAGTTTCAAGAACCCTTGCATTGAACTCAACCGGTGATACTGTTGAGATAGCATCCATTGCAAAGCTGGATCAGGCCCGCAAGGAGAAACAGGACAAGATATATCTGCCGGGTCGAAAGAATCCCGTATTGCTCAGACCTGACAATCCCGTGCTCCTTCTTATGATGCGAATCAGGGATGAGGCACACCGCCGGGCCATATCGTACCACAGAAGACTCAGACTGAAAAACCTGACCGAATCCCAATTGGATCTTATCCCCGGAATCGGGGCCAAAAGAAAAAGATTCCTGCTTAGACATTTTAAAGACATAAACATTATTGCAAAAGCCAGCGAAGACGAGTTGAATCTGGTCCCGGGTGTCAGTCGTTCCTTAGCAGGAAAATTGGTTTCATTTTTTCAGGGAAGAGTCTAACAAAGGGCGAAAAATCAGGGTTGACAGGTGAAGATCAAGTGTGGTAGACAATGTTTCGTATTCTAATACTCATAACCATTTGAAATTATAGCCCAAAAGGTGAGAAGCTGATTTGTTTTTCAGGAAAGTAACCATATTTGTTGTCCCTGACGGCACAAAAAAGGTCAAACAGTTCAAGATTCCTAAGCTTTTCCTGTCCCTTTTTGTGCTTCTTTCCATCGTTTGTTCAGCATTCCTTTTTTCGATCGTCCAGGATTATTACATCATAAAAAGCAGCTTGCCTCGACTATCCGAGTTGAAAAGGGAGAATGTGCAACAAAAGAGGCAGTGCACTTACTTGGCACAGCGGATTAATCAGATTACCAAAAGAATGGTCGAGTTGAATGAATTTGATCGTAAATTGAAAACAATGGTAAACCTGAAAACCGGCGAGGATGACACCCAATTCAAGGGTGTGGGGGGATCTGATCCCATTCTGCTGGATCCAAAGCATGCGATTGCCAAAACCCATGGTGCAGTGGTTCGGTCCATGCACCGTGCCTTGGACAATCTTGACAATGAAATTACCTTTGGCAAAGAGGACAAGGCCGGGCTTTACAAATTTCTGGAAAACCAGAAGATGCTTTTGGCATCCACACCTTCCATCCGACCGGCAAAAGGATGGATGAGTTCCGGTTTCGGACATCGTGTTTCTCCATTCACCGGCCAAAAGGAGTTTCACCGGGGAATCGACCTTGCCACGAGAATGGGCGCGCCCATTGTTGCACCTGCAGACGGTATGATATCATCTATCACTTGGGACCATGGATATGGCAGGGTTCTAACCATAAATCACGGGTATGGCGTGAGCACAAAATATGCCCACCTGAAAAAGGCCCTTGTTAAAAAAGGGCAGTATGTTAAGCGGGGTGAGACGATCGCCTTAGTGGGTA
>JAIOSR010000235.1 GCA_021107495.1 Desulfobacterales bacterium
TCCACTGCCTTAGCTATTACCGTAATGTCCGTAACATTTGGGGACAATTTGACGATGACCGGTTTATCCGTGTTTTCCAGGACCTTTTCGGTAACCAGTGCGGATATATCCGGGTCCGTGCCAAAGGCCATGCCACCTTTTTCCACGTTGGGACATGAGATATTTACCTCAATGGCCGAGATGCCCTCAACACCTTTAAGGCCGGCCGCCACGGCGCCATACTCATCTATGCTGTGCCCATATATGTTGACGATTACCGCCGTATTGAGCTTCTTAAGCCAGGGGAGTTTTTCCCTCAAAAAATTTTCCAGGCCGATATTGGCCAGGCCGATTGCATTCAACATGCCGGATGGGGTTTCTTCGATCCTGGGAGGAGGGTTCCCTGCTCGTGGCTTTAGGGAAAGACCTTTGACCACAATGCCGCCAAGCTTGTTCAGGTCAACCAGATCAGAGAATTCCTGTCCATAACCAAAAGTACCGGATGCGGTTAGTACCGGATTCTTTAGTTCAAGGGGACCTATTCGTACTTTTAAATCAGGTTCTGACATGGTTTACAGAGATTCCCAGTCTAAGGTGTTAACATCAAAAACCGGCCCGTCCCGGCAAACGTGGTAATAGGTTTTGTTGCTGTCTTTCGAAGTCCTTACAGCACAGCCCTGGCAGGCGCCAAGGCCGCAGGCCATGTTTGCCTCCAAAGATACCTGGCAGGGAATGTCCCGCTCAATGGTCAGGGCCGCTACTTGTTTCAGCATGGGCAGGGGACCACACGCGAAGATTTTTGGATGGTCTTCGGCAAATCCGGTCAGATGGGTTTTAAGTAGTTCCGTGACAAAACCCGGATGACCGGCAGTGCCGTCATCCGTAGCAATTGAGATGTCCGTTAGGTTTAGGCCAACCTGTTCCATCGGCACTATCTCATCGGCAGAGCGGTATCCGGCCATAAACAATACATTATTTTTTGCCGCCTGGCCCAGAAAAACAAGCGGGGCCACACCAATACCGCCCGACACAAAAAGGGTTTTGCGCCCTGGCTCAGGGGGTTCAAATCCTCTTCCAAGGGGACCCACCACCGAGAGTTTTTCCCCTTTCACAGCATTTGACATGATGGCGGTTCCCTTCCCCACGATTTTGTAGAGGATGAGAAACAAATCATCTCCCCGGGTCCCGCATATGGAAAAAGGGCGTCTCAAAAGCGGGTCCGTATTCGTGCCTACCCGGATCATTACAAACTGACCCGGCCTTGCTTGAATCATGATTTCAGCGGACCTCAGGCCCATCAAGAAAGTGCCGGAGGCGACTTTTTTATTGAATATGATTTGTGTGTTCCGCTCAATCACGGCAATCCTTACAATGCAAAGTCTTTAGTATGTACAAAATCAGGAACCTGTTTTTTATACCTTTGTACACAAAATGTCAGGATGAAGCAATAGCACATATAAAGGGAATGGAAAACCCTTTTTAGCATATGCCTTCTCCCTTAAACGCAAAGGTTCAGTAGGCGCGCGGAACGCATTTGGGTTGCTCAAAAAATGGACCGGTAGGGTAGACCTGGGTGGGTGAGGTTTGAGATAGCGTCTACCTGCCTGAGGCAGGAAGGCAGGAAATCGTCAATTTTTTTGTGCGCGCATTATAAGCGGCACTTAGTGAGTCAATACGACCGGATTCACCAATAGAAAGCGAAGCTTAAAGAAGCGCACTGACTTCAGAAGCGGTTTTTTCCACTGAAAATTCCAGTTCTTTTAGACTCACGCCGAAAACACTTATTGCATCACAGTATTCTATGCCTACCGTGACGGTATCATTTTCGTCTTTTTCTATGAAAAAATCTTGCGGTGAGAAACCAGGCCAGTCGTACTTTATTTTTTCGGAAAGGAACTGCCTTGTATCCGAAATGCTGTTTTTTGTTCCATAGATGGCAGCAGCGCGTATTTCGTGCCCAAGCCAATATTTGTTCCAATAGGGCCTTGCAGCGCTCGCAACACACAATAAAAAAACAATACAAGCGGCTATTTTTGCTATATTTGAAAAACTTTTCATTTTATGACCTCTTTGTGAATAGAATGGATAAATTAATGGAATTTTAATGCCAACATATTTTTTGCCGGTTTAAGCTCTTCCAAAGAACGGAATCTCAGTATTCAGCCAATTTCCGGTGCACGCCCTAATATTAGAGCAAGCTCTATGCCACAATACGGAGGCAAAGGATCCAACCGGCATAAAAGAAAATTGTCAACAATATTAACCGGATGGACATGCATGTTTTTCGGCAAAATGTTTGATACCCGGGAAGAACGAATAAAGGGTAACACAAGCGAAATTCAGATTACCATCTGTTACGATAATGTAATCAGGAGGCGAGAAATTTTAAGTTTTGCAGGAAATTCCCTTTTGGCTTTTCGATAGTCCCAATAAAAACCAGCAGCTTTGATAATATCAGGTTTTTATGGTAAAACACTTCGTCTTCCGTTTGCGTGTACTGGCGGGGCGGGTGTTTGCAGAAGTATAATGTGGGGATCGGTAAGGTCCTGCATGAGGCGGTAAAACGCCTGAAAAGACTGATGGGGCTTTTTGAGTGAAGGGCTATGTTCTATTTAAAGTCTTTCGCCGTTGGAACTGAACCAATGCTGTCAATTTTTATCCGGACCACAGGGCTAACCCACCTGTCTCTGTTTTTTGTGATAATGCACAACCGGTAATACCAGACCCCTTCTTTCAGTTTCCTGTCCTCAAAATATTTCGCCTCCGGGTCCGAAGAATAAAATATATAGCTGTCTTCGGGATAGACAGGATTTTTGTTCTTAGATGATTTAACAAGCTTATACATTTTGAAGTCATCCCTCAAATAGCTTTTCCATTCTGTTATAACCCTGCCATCCACATATTTTGCAGAAAAGCCAATGGCCTTGACAACGACAGGGTTCTTATATCCGTGTTTATTATGCTTCTGCTTGTTCCAGGCTTTCTCACCTCCATAAGCCATGCCTGCAATAAAAAAACACATGGCAAATACCGGTAAAATCTTTTTCATAACCATTACCCTTTCTTATGGATATTTGAATTTTGAGTTGAAAATAATTCCCTTTTGGAAGAAGGAAGTATAATATACCAAGCTCTGCGTGTCAATTGAACCTGGATTTTCTCAGCAATTCTAATTTTACAAGGCTCTTTAGACAATCCTATAATTTAAAGGCGTTGAGGGTTGGGACGGAAGTAACTGTTGTAGCGCAGGAAAAACCATAAAATGGATGCTAATGCCGCAAAATTAAAAATGGAAAACCTGGTTCATCACTTAGCCGATCTGGATGCCCTGTTAGTGGCATTTTCAGGTGGTGTGGACAGCGCCTTTCTGTTAGTCATGGCGCGGCAGGTCTTAGGAGAAAAAGTTGCTGCGGCCACTGCAAGCTCTATTATTCACCCTGTCCGGGAGACGGCCGAAGCCAGAGATTTTGCCCGGAAACGTGGCATTTCCCATATGGTTTTTCCTTCAGAAGAATTAAGCGTTTCGGGTTTTGTGGCAAATCCTCCTGATCGCTGCTACCTTTGTAAAAAAAGCCTTTTTGAGAAACTATTTGAAATAGCACGAGAAAAGGGTCTTAACCATGTGGCCCACGGCGCCAACCTGGATGATCTGGCTGATTACCGTCCCGGATTCAGGGCCGCAAAAGAGGCCGGCGTGATCGCACCTTTGATTGACGCACAATTAGGCAAAGAAGAGATTCGTTTTTTATCAAAAGAAATGGGACTTTCGACCTGGGACAAGCCGGCCATGCCCTGTCTTGCCACCAGGTTCCCCTACGGGAGCCCCATAACGGAAGAAAAGCTGAAGATGGTTGAAGATGCGGAATCGTTTCTTTTGGAACAGGGTTTCAAGGTGGTAAGGGTCCGGCATCACGGGTCCGTGGCCAGGGTCGAGGTGGGCCGCAGCGAGATGGAAAAAATCATGGATAAGGGGCTTGGTAAGGCGATTGTGGAAGAATTTCGCAGGATCGGTTTTGAACATGTCGCCTTGGACCTGGAAGGGTATGTGTCCGGTAGCCTGAATCGGGCTGTTGGGAAGTCGGGAGAAAAAAGGGCGTAACTCCATGAAATGACGAAGGCCTCCCGCCAGTCACTCAGAAAAGGCCTCAAGACCCTTTTGATGTATCTGCTAATGACAGATGTCCGTCAAGGCATTATGGACACACGCCGCTACTTATTTGGCTATTGCATTTCGATAGCAACGATTTCGGTTCCCTGTGATCACTTATAAAGGAGCAGATAAATGAATCATAAGATTGTTCTGAATGATGCTTACAAGGGTTACACCCTGGATCTTGATAAAATCGTCCCGCCCGAGGAGACGGTCCGGCGGTTCAAGGAAAAGCTCAAGACAATCGATCTGGATATCTTAGAAGAAACGGTCAGGATTGATAACGGTAGACTGGACATACCCGTATATTTCAGCGTATGTGGTCGTGACGCAGAAGAGGTCGTAGGGACAAAGAAGCAGATGGGAAAAGGGGGCACACCTCACCAGGCCGAGGCCAGCGCAGTGATGGAATTAGCGGAAAGGTTCAGCCTGTTCAGTTTCGTAAGAAATCCCGAAAATTTCCAGATAGAAACATACTGCAATATAAAGGATCATGCCCTGCCTTTTGATAGCATTGCCCGTTCCGTTCATGACGACTCAGACGAGCTTGAAAGGGCCGAAGAAGTCTTTTCAAGACTCCCTTTGAAATGGACACGGGCTTACAATCTGACTGAAGATAGAGAGGTCCTGATACCCTTTGACTGGTTTTTTGCCGTTAATGAGTTCAACGGTTCCTCTGCCGGCAATTGTCCGGAGGAGGCGATCCTCCAGGGTGTATGTGAGGTAGTGGAAAGACATGTCTCTTCAATAATAAGCAGAAACAGATTAAAGACACCTGCCATTGATCTTGGTACAATCAAGGACCCGCTTGCCCTTGCATTAATCAAGAAATACGAAAGAGCCGGGATTAAACTTTACGCCTCCGATTGTTCAATGGACACCGGCATTCCCACCGTCGCTGTCCTGGCCTATGATCCATCCACCTTTCCCGAAAAAAGCGAAATCGTATGGACTGCCGGGACAACCCCTGATCCTCAGAAGGCCCTGATTCGGGCGCTGACCGAAGTCGCCCAACTCGGCGGTGATTTCAATACCGGTTCCAACTATGTTGCAAGCGGGCTTCCCAAGTTCAAAGAGTTAACTGAAGCCGATTTCGTCATGAATCCCGGAAAAGAGGTCGGCATCTTTAACTTGCCGGATCTTTCAAATGACAATATCAAGGTGGAAGTGGAAAAGTGCGTCACGGCACTTTCTAAGACAGGAATGGATGTTATCGTTGTTGATGTGAAAAATTCCCGGCTTGAGATACCTGCCGTTTACACTGTTATGCCGGGTGCCCATTTCAGGGAAAGGGCCACGGGAACGAGTGTGGGGATGTTTGCGGCAAAACTGATCACGGAAAAGGGAGACCCTTTGTGGGCTATTGAAGAATTGAAAAGGATGGACGGACTACTGCCCGATAAATATTACACAAAGTTCTTCTTAGGTGTGTCGAATATTTCCATCAATGAACCTATCAAGGCATTGGCATATCTGGAGGAGGCCTTGAAACTTGGTCCAAAAGACCAGGATATCCCAAGCATATATTCTTATATGGGGGTTTCATTAAAAGAGATGGAACGTTACAGGGAGGCAATCGAAACCCTCGAAAAGGCGGAAACATATGATAATGAAAGGACTGATGTCTATAATCTCATGGGATTCTGCTATTTCAAGCTCAAAGAGCATGAAAAGGCCATAGAATGCTTTCGAAAGGTCCTTCGCTTGAATCCCGGTTCTGCAATTGATTATGCCAATATCGCATCAAATTACCGGGACATGGGCAACAGGGAACAGGCAATACATTATTACAAAGTTGCCCTGGAATTAGATCCCACCATTGAGTTTGCCAGGGAGAATCTGCAAAGGCTGGAAAAAGGGACAGGGGAATAGGAACGCAGTATTAGGAGGAAGAAGATTAATGGACATACAAGAAATCACTGAGAGTGTTGAAAAAGAGAGCGTGGTCCTGCGTCAGATCATGGCGGAGATAGAAAAGGTAGTGGTGGGCCAGAGAAACCTCATGGAAAGGATGGTTATCGGGCTTTTGTGTGACGGTCATTTGCTTTTGGAAGGTCTTCCGGGTCTGGCCAAGACAACGGCGGTAAAGACATTAGCCGCTACCGTTCGGACAACGTTTCAGCGGATCCAGTTCACACCCGACCTCCTGCCTGCCGATATCCTGGGCACCCAGGTCTACAGGCCTGATACGGCGACGTTTGAAATCAAGAAGGGCCCTATCTTTCACAATATCATCCTTGCAGACGAGATAAACCGTGCGCCTGCAAAAGTGCAGAGCGCACTTTTGGAGGCCATGCAGGAAAAACAGGTGACCATTGGAGAGAAGACCTTTCTTTTAGACAGGCCATTTCTGGTCCTGGCAACACAGAACCCGATTGACCAGGAGGGCACTTACCCGCTTCCGGAGGCCCAGATAGACCGTTTTATGTTGAAGATCCGTGTGGACTATCCCACGGCCACGGAAGAAAAAGAGATCATGGAAAGGGTCAACCGTGGGGTATTTGAAAATGTGAGCGGGGTCGTGGACGTCTCCCGCATTCAATCGGCAACAGCGGTCATGCATTCCATCCATATGGAAGAAAAAATCACGGACTATATTGTAAATATCTCAAGGGCCACCCGCAACCCGGAAGAATTCGGCCTGGATTTGGGCCCCATGATCAGCTACGGTGCATCGCCCAGGGCCTCAATCTGGCTTGGACAGGCCGCGCGCGCCCATGCGTTTTTGAACGGCCGGGGTTATGTGACACCCCAGGATGTCAAAACCATGGCCCCCGACGTGCTCAGACATCGGATCATCCTGAGCTATGAGGCCGAGGCGGACGGAAAAAGCACCGATGACCTGATCAGCGTCCTGTTAGAACGGATAGAGGTCCCCTAAATATGCTTCCCGAGGAACTCTTAAAAAAAATTCAGAGATTCCATTTCAAGACCCGGCGATTAGCAAGTGACCTGTTTTCGGGGCAGTATGTAAGTGCCTTTAAAGGCCGGGGCATCGAATTTGCCGAGGTTCGGGAGTACCAGCCCGGCGATGACGTGCGCACTATTGACTGGAATGTTTCCGCCCGTTTCGGACACCCCTTTGTAAAGGTCTTTCACGAAGAACGCGAGCTTACGGTCATTCTTCTTCTGGATCTTTCCGGTTCTCATCTGTTCGGTACAAGAGTCAAGTTTAAGCGGGAGCTTTTGGCCGAAGTGGCCGGAATGTTGGCGTTCTTAGCCATCCGTACCAATGACAAGGTCGGGGCCATCCTGTTCAGTTCCCGTGTTGAAAAATATATTCCCCCCAAAAAGGGGGCGTCTCACGTATGGGGTCTGATCAAAGAGATTTTCACTTACGAACCTTCGGACCTGACTACCAATATTGACTCTGTGTTCACCTATCTGAACCGGGTAACAAAACGTCATGCCATCGTGTTTTTGATCTCGGATTGTATGGATACGGGTTTTGAAAAATCTTTCGGGCTGACCGCAAAGAAACACGATCTTACGGTCATTCGGGTTTCCGATCCGGCAGAAGAAGAACTGCCTGACGTGGGTCTGATGGCCCTTCGTGATCCTGAGACCGGTCAGGTGGCATGGATCAACACTAAGAGCAGGGGCCTGAGGCAAAGGTGGCGCGCTGAGCAGGAAGAACAGGAACGTTACCTGTCTGATCTCTTCAGCAAATCGGGGGTTGATTCGGTAACCCTATCCACGGACGGACCCGTGGTAGAACCCTTGACCCGTCTTTTTGATCAAAGGAGAAGGCGGTTATGAGGAAGTTGTATCTCCTTATTATTGTGGTCCTTATATACACGGGGATTTCATGGGCAAAGGAAGATGTCCGGTTTTCCGGTCCCGGCCTGACCGCCTCCCTTGACAGGGATTCGGCAGTAGTTGGCAGTATGGTTGTGCTCACCCTCAAGTATCGTCTTCCCCATGGGGCGGGCTTTGCTTCCGAGCCTGAAATCAAGGGCCTCGATGAACTTACGGAAGTGGACCGTGAAATAGGGCCTGATAAAATTACGATGACATTGTTAGTGGACCGGTTAGGTTTATGGAAAACAGGACCTATTTCCCTTGCCTATCTTGATAAAGATGAGATTCCCCGGACCCTTAATACGGAGCCGGTGTCGTTGACCGTGTTATCAAACTTGGGAGAAAAGCCGGAAGAAGCAAGACTCAGAGCCATTCAGGGCATTTTTGCCACAAGGCCCCTGTGGTTGAAATACATTCCCTGGGCCGCCGGATTGCTGGTCCTCCTGCTGGTCGTGTCTACCCTTGTGTGGTGGCACAGAAGGCGCCGTGGCAAGAACTCGATCAAGGCCATGGACCCGCCGCATATCAGGGCTGAAAAGGAGATTGAAGAGTTAGAAGGGGCGGGCCTTTTTGAGAAAGGACATGTAAAGGCATACTACTTTCGATTTTCCGAGATACTGAGACAGTATCTGGAATCACTCAGGGGTTTTCCGGCCGCTGAATTCACGACCGAAGAGATAGCCACCTACATTGTCAAGGAACAGGACCGGAGTCTCATCCCCTTGCTTCGGCAGGCGGATCTTGTAAAATTTGCAGACACAGTGCCTACGGCGGCAAGAAAAGAAGAGGCCGTAAATGCTGCCTTTTCCTTTATCCGGGAAACAAGCCCGGCAACCGACAAAGATCATATGCCGGATGGATCGAAGGGGGTACTCCGATGATGTTCAGGTTTGCCTATCCCGTCCTTCTTTTCCTGCTCTTGCCTGTGGCCGGATGGCTGGCATTTTCTCTGTGGAAAAAGCCGGCCAGTATCACATATTCAATGACCTCTAAAATGGCACGCTCGGCCGGGAAAGGAAACCTTTTTCTGGCAAAAGTCCCTTTGTTCATAAGGACAGCCTGCCTGATCCTTCTGGTCCTGGCTGCTGCCCGGCCCCAGTTCTACAACGTGTCAAGGGAGATCCGTTCTTCAGGCGTGGATATTATGCTGTGCCTGGATACTTCAGGTTCCATGCGGGCCCTGGACTTTAAAATAGATGATGAACCGGTCACCCGGCTTACCGCAGTCAAAAAAGTGGTCAGTGATTTCATCAGGAAACGGAAAACGGACAGGAT
Source organism: Desulfobacterales bacterium (assembly GCA_021107495.1). Taxonomy (GTDB): domain Bacteria; phylum Desulfobacterota; class DSM-4660; order Desulfatiglandales; family Desulfatiglandaceae; genus JAIOSR01. Next base: position 9,206 of record JAIOSR010000235.1, read on the forward strand.
AGGCATGGTGGTTTTCGGGGAGGAGGCGTTTACCCAGACCCCTCTGACCATGGACAAAGGCCTCCTC
>JAIOSR010000189.1 GCA_021107495.1 Desulfobacterales bacterium
ATCAGAGCGGTGGCACCATCCTGGGTTCATCCCGCGGGCCTCAGGATGTCTCCGAGATGGTTGATACCTTGGAACGAATGAATGTGGGCATACTTTTTACCATAGGCGGAGACGGAACCCTGCGTGGGGCCCAGGCAATATCGGAGGAGATAGGAAGGCGCAGCCTCAAAATAAGCGTCATCGGCATCCCGAAGACCATTGACAACGACATTTCCTATATGAGCAAGTCCTTTGGTTTTGAGACCGCAGTAGGCGAGACCAGATCCGCGATTTACAGTGCCCACATGGAGGCCGTGGGCGCAAGAAACGGAATCGGCCTTGTGAAGCTCATGGGCCGCAATTCCGGATTTATAGCGGCCAATGCGACCTTAGCCAATGCCGAGGTCAATTTTTGCCTGGTGCCGGAGGCCCCTTTCACCCTCGATTCGTTCCTCGAGGCGTTAAGGGAACGGCTCGAAAAACGGGCGCATGCGGTGGTGGTGACGGCCGAGGGGGCCGGACAGGATCTCATGGAGGCGTCGCACCGCAGGGACGCATCAGGCAATATGCGGTTAGGCGACATCGGCCTGTTCCTGAAAGACAAAATTATTGCCTACCTGAAGCAGGCGGGAATGGAAAGTACTCTGAAATACATTGATCCAAGCTACATGATACGCAGTATGCCTGCAAACCCGCACGACTCTGTATTCTGTTTGCTCTTAGGCCAGAACGCGGTGCATGCGGGCATGACCGGGCGAACAAATATGGTGGTGGGGAACTGGAGCGGAGAGTACACTCACGTGCCCATTCCCTTAGCCATTTCCAGGCGTAAGCAGATCGATCCGAACGGCAGGTTATGGAGCAGCGTCTTAGCCTCCACGGGACAGCCCAGAGACATGAGATAATTTTCTTAAACTGTATAGCTTCATTTTAAATAAAAATCCTGGACCAGAGGACCAAGTTTTAAATGTACAAATAAAATCTTGCCGGAGGTGAAAAATGAAAGTAAGCAGGGTCTGCGAAATGAGAAATTTGGATGCTACGGCCATAGAAAAATTCGGCATAAAAGACGAACTCCTGATGGAGAACGCCGGGCAGGCGGTCTACTTCGTTATCTTAAATGAATTCGGCATTAAAAATAAAAAGTTAGTGGTCTTCTGCGGCATCGGAAATAACGGGGGTGACGGGTTTGTGGTCGCCAGGAAGATCCATTCAAACGGCGGAAAGGTCAAGGTCTATATCTTAGGCGATCCTGCCAAATTCCGGGGGGCTGCCGCATTGAACATGGACATTGTCTCCGCACTGCCCATTGAGATGCAACGGTTGGAATCAGTTGAATCCGTAAGGACAGAGGTGCTGCATGCAGACGCTGTAGTAGACGCCATATTCGGTACAGGCCTTGCGCGGGATGTAGGGGGCCTGTATGCAGAGGTTATCGAACTCATCAATGAATCCGGGAAGACCTTATTCAGCGTGGATATTCCGTCCGGGGTCCACGGGGATACGGGTAAGGTCATGGGCACGGCCGCAAACGCTGATTATACGGTCACCTTCGGCCTTCCCAAGATCGGAAACATGCTTTATCCGGGATACGAACTGTGTGGAAGGTTATACGTCACACATATCTCTTTCCCCCCTTCCATGTACAACGCAGATTCCATTAAAGTGGAAATCAACCACCCTTCAAAACTCAGACCCAGGGACAAAAACGGTCACAAGGGGGCCTTCGGGAACGTCCTGTTTGTAGCAGGCGCTTCCAGCTATTTTGGGGCCCCCTATTTTGCGGCCCTGTCCTTTCTAAAGGCCGGGGGTGGATATTCCCGTCTTGCAGCACCCGAATCCATGACACCGTTTATAGCCAACAAGGGGAGTGAGATTGTCTTTATTCCCCAGAAGGAAACAAGCTTCGGTAGCATCTCCCTTGAAAACAAGTCTGTATTATTGGATCTGTCGGAGAAGATGGATATGGTGGTATTAGGTCCCGGTTTATCCCTGGACAGGGAAACCCGGCAGCTGGCAAGGGAACTGGCCGGGGAGATTGAAAAACCCCTGCTCATAGACGGTGACGGCATTACGGCCCTGTGTGAAGATTTGGAAATCATAAAACAGAGGAAAGCGGAAACCATACTGACACCCCATTTAGGGGAGATGTCCGGGATTACGAGTATGAGTGTCAGAGAAATAGACCTGAATAAAATAGATGTCCTCCAGCGCACGGCAAAAGACTTAAATGCAACCATGGTCCTGAAAGGCGCCCATTCGCTGGTAGGCTACCCCGATGAAAGGGTTTTTATAAACATGTCCGGGAACTCCGGTATGGGAACAGCAGGTTCCGGTGACGTCCTGACCGGAACCATTGCCGCCATGTTCTGTTTAGGGCTGTCCGTAAAGGACGCTGCAAGGAAAGGCGTTTTCATTCATGGATTTGCCGGGGACCTGGCCGCCGAAGATGAAGGGGAAGACGGCATAACGGCCCAGGACATTCTGGACTATCTCCCCCTTGCCATGAAAATGGACAGGGAAGGTCTTGATGAGGCATTTAAAGACCGGTACGCAGGGGCCCACGTTGTTTAGGAGCGAGGGAACACCTTTCTCTACCTTGCTACTTTAACCCTGGTAAGCGTTAGCATGCCCTCCAGTTCCTGAGGCCGGATCTTCGCCAACAACCCCCTTTTTCCCGCATTGATATATATCTGTGGGAGATTCATGATGGATTCCTCAACATATACATTAAGGGCCGTCCTTGTCCCAAAAGGAGATATCCCGCCCACAACATACCCCGTATGCCTGTTGGCCTTCTGAGGATCACAAGGCCTGACCGTCTTTGTGCCCAAGGCCCTTGCAAGGGCCTTGGCGGAGACTTCCCTGTCGCCATGCATGAGGATCAGGAAGGCATCACCGTTCTCCCATTCCATTACAAGTGTCTTTATGACAAGATGTTCATCCACATTCAGCTCTTTGGCTGCAACCGCAGTCCCGCCCTTTTCCCTGTATTTGTAAGGACACAACAAAAAATCAACACCCCTTTCTTTTAGTGTCCGGATGGCCGGGGTCATTGGAATCTTCTCTTTTGCCATGGGGTCTTTTCCTCTTGCTTAAACGTTTCTGGGTTCTTCTCCCAATTAGTTGGGAGAAAGGGTCCAGGGGGTCCAGGATTCAAGGATTCCCCGTGAAAGTCAACGGGATCTTCGACAAGCTATTTGTTTTTTTAACCGTTTTATAAGTAAGCAAGAGATATTCAAGTACAAAACTAATTATTTTTTTTACATCAAGCACAGCACTCTTAGATAAAAAAGCTCAAAAAAATGAAATTGTTTACTTTAACGGCCTTATATTTCATATATAGACAATATATAGAGCCTTGATATAATATAATGTTGGGCTACGTTCATATTGTCGTAATTATTAAGTCTTTCACTCGACCCCTTGACCCCTGGACTCCTTGAATCCTGATCAT
>JAIOSR010000506.1 GCA_021107495.1 Desulfobacterales bacterium
CAAATACCGAGATATATCGGTGCCGAAGAATAACCCTCAAATAAGGATAATAAAATTTCCGAATCGGTTTGAAAATGTCGAAACGCCTTTTCAGGACCTTTTGTGTTGCCTTTTGGGGCGTTAGTTCAACCACATGTGAAGGCAGCATGAAAAATACCTCAAAAAGCGAGGCCGAAAGTGCAAAAAAGACGACCTTGGGCAGGATACCGATGTATCTGCCTATAACACCGCTCACCAAAATAAGAATGGGGAAAAAGGCGGCCATGGTGGTGGAGACCGATGCCAGCACAGGGGCAAGCACCTCGCGACTCCCTTCCAGGGTTGCCTGTGCCAGAGGTTTGCCCTGTTCCATGTGCCGAAAGATATTCTCGAGAACCACTATGGCATCGTCCACAATCACACCGAGGACAAGGATCAGGGCGAACAGGGTTACCCCGTCGATGGAAAGGCCGATGCTTCTCATGAGTATGAAGGTAAGAAGAAAGGAGACCGGAATACCGATGGAGGCATAAACGGAATTTCGTATGCCCATGGCGACCCATAGGATTAAAAAAACCGCAATGATACCAAAAAAGGCATTGGTCTGAAGCTCCTTTATCCTCTTTTTAATTTCACGTGACTGGTCAAAATAGAGTGTGGTTTTGAGACCCGGGTACTGGGCCGGGATATCTTTCATTAGGGTCTTTACGTCATCCACGATCTGGATTACGTTGGTGTTTCTCTTCCGTTTTACGGCCAGAACCAGGGCCTTTTCCTTGTCAATAAATGTCAGGACCCAGGGTTTTTCCAGTGTAGGTGTTATAACCGCTATATCGCGCAAATAAACCGTGGCGCCGTTGACGCTCTTGAGTGCAATATTTCCCAGATTTTTCGGGTCCCGCGGCTCCCCTAACATGCGTATGGCGGCCTCGTGGTGCCCCATCTCCACGGTGCCGCCGGGCAGGTTTTTACTTCGGCCTGCAATGGCCTGGGCCACCTGTGGCACTGAAATGCCATAGGCCGACATGCGACGGGGATTTAATTCCACCCATATCTCATTCTCCCGCTCCCCGAAAACAGTCACCTCCGAGACCCCTTTTATGTCTTCAAATCTATTCGCGATATCCTCGGCAATGTCCTGTAGCTGCATCATGGGAAGGTCACCGGCCAGACCCACCATGCACACGGGAAAAATGGCCACGTCGATCTCAATGACCCTGGGGACCTCGGCCTCTTCCGGCAGATCTCCCACCTGATCCACCGCGTTTCTTACCTCCTGCATGGCCTGGTCTATTCCGTATTCTGAAAGGCGGGTGTTAAAAAGGACGTGGACTTTGGAAGTGCTCTCATAAGAGTTGGATTCGTGTCGCCTGATATCGGAGATACCCTGAAGTTCATCCTCGATCTTGTTTGTCGTCAGTTTTTCCATCTCCTCGGGTGAAAACCCGGGGCAGATGGTGACAACTATGCCCTCCCCTATGGTAAGGTCAGGGTCCAGGTATCTGGGCATGGCCCTGTAACAGTAGATCCCAAGGACCACTATCAGGATCAGGGCCATTCTAACGACTACAGGTCTTGCCAGGCCGAATCGAGTAAGGAACATGCGAAAGTCACTATTTTGGGGTTATTGGTTAGGAGTTACGGGTCACGAATCAGTGTTGAACCGGATCCCCGCTCTTCAGTCCTGCCGGATTTGTAATCACTAACTCCTGATTGTCCAAACCCGAAAGGACCTCGACCCTCTGGTCATAATAGGCGCCCAAGGTCACTGTTTTAAACAGGGCCTTTCCATCCTTGACCACGAACAGGCCGATTTTTCCTTTTTCCTCTGCAAGCCATGCCGAAGGGACCTTGACTTTTTTCCTTTTATCTACAAAAGGAAGCCTGACCCTTATGGTCATTCCGTCAGCCATTCGCTGATCGGGTTTTTCCACCATAAACTCCGCTGGAAAGGAACGGGTTGCGGGATCTGCAGTAGGTGACAGGAAAAAAAGCCGGGAGGAAAAGGTTTCATGTGGAAAGGCGTCAATGGTAAATTCAAAGACCTTTTGCTCGGTCAGGGTATGGATATCCTTTTCGCCGACAGACACCTTTATCTTCATTCGATCAAGATCGACCACCTGGGTAATAACCGTTACCGGCGGCACAACTATCACTTCCCCCTCTTCCACCTCACGAAATGCTATAATCCCGTCGCAAGGCGCAATAATCATCGATTTTCTCAACCAGTCCTCCGCCACTGCAAGGGTCGCCTCTACCTGTTCAACATTGGCGCGAGCGGTTCTTCTGTCCTCGGCCCGGGGCCCCTGTCTTGCAAGGGCCAATTGTTCTCCGGCGGATTCCACCCTGGCGCGGGCCATTTCAACCATTCGTTTAGCTGAATCGTATTCACTGCTGGAAGCAGATTGAGACTCACGAAGGTCTTTTAACCTGATAAAATTATTCTCCGACTCCAGAAGACCTGCCTCGGCCTCCTTTAAAGCTGCCTCGGCAATGCGAATCTCTTCGGGCCTGCTCCCGGACTCTACCTTCTCAAAGGCGCTTCTGGCAGCCTCCAGTGCGGCCTTCGCCTCCCTGATCCGAAGACGTATACTTCTCGTGCCTATCTGCGCAAGGACCTGCCCTTTCCTGACCCTGTCACCTTTCTCAAAATAGAGTTTTTCTATGGTCCCGCCCGCTTCGCTGGCTAACATAACCTTGCGGTAGGCCATGAGAACACCCACATATTCAACGCTCCCTTCCGGGGCTGAGGCGCTAACATTGCTCACCTTCACCAGTCTGGTTTTTTTCGACCCGGCCTTCTTGTCCGCCCGGGTCTCAGCGCTGTCCCCGCAGCCCCAGACTGTGAAAAAGAAAAGGGCAATACCCCCAAAAACAATGATTTTCATAAAAAGATTTCGCATGATTTTGGTCACAATATCTTTGCCCTGTCTTTCTACAATCCGTTTTTAATCAAATTGCAGGCATACATCATGATATCAATTGCTCATGGCTTATTGCTGAAAGCTTCACGATTGAGCGCTTTCGCTCAATCGCGATCATATAACCGGCCCGACCATATAGATATCCATTGCCTTTGTATAGCCGGAAATTTCCGCCTTGGTCAGCTTGCCGGAAGCCGCTTCCAGGATTTCCTGAAAGATCCTGTTCCCCGCAGCAGGAAGGGTTTCGTCTCCTTCCATTACGGAACTGACATCTACATCCATGTGGTCCCTCAATTTATCCCATGTGATCCTGTTGCCGGTGATCTTTACCACAGGTACAAAGGGAAACCCCTGAGGCGCGCCGCGACCGGTGGTAAAGGCAATCACGGTGCAGCCTGCAGACGCCAGCCCGGTTAAGATTTCCGGCTCTCTTCCGGGTGAATCCATAACGACAAGACCTTTAACACGAGGAGCTTCCCCGTATTCGTAAACTTCCTGAATCGGCGCATTTCCCGCCTTTGCAATGGCGCCTAAAGACTTTTCTTCAATGGTGGTCAAGCCTCCCTTGATGTTTCCTCCCGTGGGCTGACCGCCCCTTATATCGGCCCCAGCAGATTTGGCCCTGTCTTCCATGGCCTGTACCAGGTCTAATACCTTCTGCCCGGTCCGCCCGTCCTTTGCATGTTTTGCCAGCAAATGCTCAGCGCCGATAAACTCGGTAACTTCACCCAATACTGAGGTGGCACCCTCTTCGACTATCAGATCGGAGGCAATACCCAGTGCAGGATTCGGCGCCAACCCCGAGGTGGTATCGGAACTCCCGCACTTGAGGCCCAGCACGATGTCACTGACCGGACAGGCGACCCTCTCTATTTTTGATGCCTCCTGCACCATGTCCTGGGCCAGGAGTATACCTTCGGCAGTGGATCTCGCTGCCCCGCCTATTTCCTGAATCTCGATTGTTTCCACACGTTTTCCCGAATCGGCGAGGGCCTTTGCCACACCCTCCACATCCGTGCTTTCACACCCAAGGCTGACGAGCAGAACAGCACTCAGATTGGGGTTCCTGCCGAGACCGGTCAGAGTATCGTTCACACGCTTTATGTCCACCGGAGTCTGACAGCAACCCTGCTGGTGCATAAAACAGGCCGTTCCCTGAACCTGCTGGGCAATACCGTCCGCCACTTCATTGGCGCAAACAACGGTCGATATGATTCCGACATAGTTCCGGGTGCCCACACACCCGTTGCTCCTTTTATATCCCTTGAATTGCATGGCATATCTCCTTCTATTTGGTTCTTCTCCGATGTAGTCCACCCTCCGCAGCCCGTCCTCCGCAGTAGCTGCTACGGAGGGTGGATAGCCTGCTACGGAGGACGGGTCGGGAGAAAGTGGCCAAGG
>JAIOSR010000081.1 GCA_021107495.1 Desulfobacterales bacterium
AATCTATAATACAGATCTTCACGGAAGGTTCCGTTGTTTATTGCAGTTGTTAAATTCCTGTTAGTTGCTGCGATAATCCGGATATCTACATGAATGCTTTTGGTTCCGCCTACTCTTTCAAACTTTCTTTCCTGGAGTACCCGCAACAGCTTTACCTGCAATGCCGGACTCATTTCCCCGATTTCATCTAAAAAAATGGTCCCACCGTTTGCCATCTCAAATCGGCCGATCCTGGTTTTATGTGCACCTGTGAAAGCTCCTTTTTCGTGTCCGAATAGCTCACTCTCAAGTAATTCCTCCGGGATAGCCCCACAATTAATAACGACAAGTGGTTTATCATCACGGTTGCTATTATAATGAATCGCCCTTGATATTAATTCTTTCCCCGTGCCAGTGGGGCCGGAGATGAGAATAGTTCCATCCGTATCAGCAACTTTTTCTATGAGGTCATATATCTTTTTGATTGCCTCACTTGTCCCAACAAGATTTTCATATCTATATTTTCGTCTTAATTCCTTTTTAAGTCTGGTATTTTCTTCCTCAAGACTTCTAAACTTTAGGGCCTTTTCGACACCGACTAAAAGTTCAGAGGCAGTTACGGGCTTTGTAATGTAGTCAAAGGCTCCATGTTTTATTGCCTCGACCGAACTCTTAATTGTTCCATAACCGGTGAGAATAATACACATGGTTTTAGGTGAATTGTTTAGTGCATGGTCAAGTACTTCCATACCACCGACGCCCGGCATCATTAGGTCTGTGACTACAAGATCGTAATTATCGGCCTCTAACTCTTTTATCCCGGACTTGCCGTCAGGGGCAGTCGATACTTCATAGTCGACAGTCCTCAATATGTCAGCGATCACCTTTAATATGACAGGATCATCGTCTATGACCAGTATTCTTGCCATAAGTTTCTTCCTGTGTAACCGTTCAACTTAAATTATACATAATCCCCGCGATTGAACTTAAATGCAGCCACATTCGCGGTTACAGCTACGTCCTTAATAAACCTATCAAGCTCACTATCATTTTGAATTTTCTCCGCAGCCTCGTCTTCAATCAGGCTCGCTTCCTTTTTGATAGCTGCAACTAAGGGCTCAATATGTTTCAGCGTCTTTCGAGGATTACTCAGATCTCTTGCATAATCATCCAAAAGGTTAAGAATCCTGTTGCCATGTTCCAAGACATCGGCCTTGCCGCCGACAGGTATAAGGGTTTCCGTTGAATTCAGTTCAGCGATCTTCCGATCGAAGATTTCCCCGAATCCCTTATCCCTATTTATTTTATGGGAAGACGAAAATCCTGCCTCGGATTGATTCTTTATACTATTTATATCCATTTTTCAACCCCCTTTTAATCAACTACCAAATACCTTCTCCAATTTTTCGCTTATGGTTTCCGCGGTAAAGGGTTTTACCACGTAATTGTTAACTCCCGCCTGGACTGCCGCTAAAATGTTTTCTTTCTTTGCTTCCGCTGTAATCATTACAAAAGGTATATCCTTTAGCCCGTCATCCGCTCTAACCTGTTTTAAAAGCTCTATCCCGGGCATTTCAGGCATATTCCAGTCACATAATATCAGATCAACTTTCTGTTTTTTAAGCATATTTAGAGCACTTTTACCATCATCAGCCTCACTAATATTTGTAAAGCCAATTTGCCTGAGGATATTTTTTAAAATCCTCCTCATAGTGGCAAAATCATCGACAACGAGAACATCCATAGCTAAATCCATAACATTTCGACCTCCCCTTCTTATTTTATACCCAATAATTTCTGCAAGCCAATGAAATTATGGATCTTTCATCCTTAATGTATCATCTCAATATTTAGGGGTGTAGCTCATGGATTCCCTCCTATCGAAGATGCCTCTTGCGGTGCGCGGGAATCCAGTAGGTTGGTATGCAAAGGCACTTACCCCTAATTTATTGAGCTGTTACACTAAAATTTTAAAGATTGGCCAAAAGATCATCTATACCTGCCTGATCAAGACCCTGTCCCCGTCTTTGCGGACCTGACAACTCTTCAACCTTTTCATCCACCACCCTCTGCAACTCATCCTGGGAAATATGGGGGTTTTTCTCCCTCTCATTGAGTTTAATGCCAAATGATATGACCATGCTCTTGATCTTTTCCTCCATTTCACTTACGAGGGTTATAATACGTTTAATCCTCTGGCCGGTCAGGTCCTGAAAACTCATCTGGGCAAACGAATCAGATATCAGCGACACATAATCTTCGGTGCTCGATTCCATGTAGTCAATAAGGGGAGAGATAGTTTTTACTGTTTTTTCATCTATTTTAATTGGATAATTATTTTTTTCCTTACCCGGGATCGCTATTGACCCTTCTCTCAGAGAGGCAAATGCTTTCTTGATCCCCCCAATATTTTGCTCCATGTTTTCCAGATTATCCATGACCTTATTGGCGGCCGTTTCGGTTGTCTCAATGACTCCCTTCAACTGATCAGCGGCCTGGGGGATATACTTTGTCGCTATGTCGGTTATATTGGGATGAATCTTTGATTTTAATTCCCTTCTAAAATCAATGAGCACCAGGGCAAGCTCCTTTACACCTCCTGTCATTTCAGAGGCAAGCTTTCTGAAAAAACCGTCATCATCATGGTCCATGCCATTGGCCATTGCCTGTTTGAAAAAGACCGTCAATTGCTCGATTTCATTGCTTGTAAGTTTACCCTCTACGATATTGCTGATTTCCTTTTCAAACTTTCCTTTCATTTTTTCACCCCAATTGAACGTTTCGGAATTTGCGTAACCGTTTACAGAAATTTTTGAAATCCCAAAATTGACAACCTCTTAAAAATCCCAAAGTTCGTCACTCCGTCCCGGATCGGAGTCCGGGATGACGGCCAAGCCGGAGTCCAAAACCTATTGGAAAGACTGGATTACGGCTTTCGCCTGTCGAAGATCCCGCTGCTGTGTGCGGGGAATGACGCCAAAAGGGAATTCCTGACTTTTTACGAGTCCATCATTCTTAATTAGTGCCTGAACGAAAACTAAGAAAAATTGTCATTCCAAGCATAGCTGAAAATCTTATTGTATTGTTATTGTTGAGATTTAAGATTTCTCCCTTCGGTCGAAATGACAAATAATGGAGTTTTCGTTCAGGCACTAACTTATCATATTAAGCACAGTCTTCCCCACACTGTTGAGGGGAACCACTTTGTCGGCCGCACTCAATTTGATGGCCTCTTTAGGCATTCCAAAAACAACACAACTTTTCTCATCCTGGGCTACCGTTCGAGCGCCGGCCTCCTTCATCTTTAATAACCCAAGAGCGCCGTCCGAACCCATGCCCGTAAGGATTACGCCAATTGCATTACTTCCTGCATAATCGGCAACGGAATGGAACAGAACATCTACAGCAGGTCGCTGGTGGTGAACCAGCGGTCCCTTTTTTACCTGGACATAATATCTGGCGCCACTTCTTTTGAGCAACATATGATAGTTCCCCGGCGCTAAAAGCGCCACACCGTTAATTAAGGAATCGCCGTCTTTGGCCTCTTTTACTGTCATGGCGCTCAGCTCATTGAGCCTTTCCGCAAACGAAGTGGTAAAGTTTGCCGGCATATGCTGGACCACAAGGGTGCCTGGGGCATTTGGAGGCATACCCGTTAAAACGACTTTCAATGCCTCTGTCCCGCCTGTAGAGGCCCCAATAGCTATTATCTTATTGGTCGTCTCGGCCAACGCCTTAGATGCCGACCTTGCCTGAGGATTTTTCTTAAAAGAGCTTTCTTCCTTTGGACTCACTTTAAGCCTGGCCACGGCCCTTATCTTATCAACCAACTGGACACCCATCTCACCGACGGAATATGCGCTCGATGGCTTTGACATAACCTCCAATGCCCCTAATGACAATGCCTCCATAGCAAGTTTGCCCCCCTTTTTTGTCAGGGAACTGACAATAATGACGGGCAGGGGGTAATGCCTCATCAATTTTCTGAGGAATGTAATCCCGTCCATCCTTGGCATCTCGATATCTAAGGTCACTACATCGGGTTTAAGTTGCACGATCTTGTCTCTTGCAACATACGGATCAGGGGCCGTACCGACTACCTCCATATCATTTTCACGGGAGATCTCTTCCCTAAAAACCTTCCTGACAACAGCGGAATCATCAACCACGAGTACCTTTATCTTTTTCATGTCATCTCCGTTATAACCCCTGCTGCCATATGGCTATCCGCTGTCTCAATAAAAAGAGTGTCCCCTTTTATCTTTCCTAACTTATCATGTTTAAGGTTGCTCTCCTCGATCAATTCCGGGATGCCCAAACTTATGTCACCCTCTTTATTGAAAAGCGAAAACATGTGCCCTCCGATCATGTTCAGGGCCTCTTTCAGTGTATCAATTTTCTGTTCTGCATTTACTTCTTCCTCATCAAGGCCCAAAAAATTTGCCGTGATCTCACTGACCAATTTAACAGGGATTATGACATAAAATGAGCCTTCAGATGGACCGGTAAACCTCAGTGCCGCCCCGAGCAATGATTCTTTATTGGAAAACCATTCCTGCAATGTTGAATTTTTACCAGTAATTTGCACCGGTTGAAAAAACATGGTCTCCAGCACATTAGAAATCGCCTGCCTCATCGTCTTCATCATGGTCTCTCTGTCCATCTTCCTCTCCCATTATGCTGCTTAATGTCCTTTTTATGTCCTCCGGCAGAAATGGCTTTTTTACATAACCGCTTGCGCCAAGGTCCATGGCCTCTTGCATCTTTTTTTCACTCCCTTCAGTTGTGACCATTACCACCGGAATAGAACGTATCAGTTCATCTTTCTTCATTTCGGCTATCAGTTCCATCCCGTTCATATTGGGCATATTAATATCCGTTAAAACAATATCCACCCATTCATCTTTCAACACCTTGAGGGCCTCTTTACCATCAGCAGCCACCAAAAACTCTCCAACGCTAAAGCCTGAGACCTTAATTATCTTTTTTATGATCGCCCTCATGGAAGAAGAGTCATCCACGATCAAGACATTAAATGCCATTTTCTACTATCCTCCGGATAAACTGACCATTTCCTCAATTTCCTCAAGCTTCTCCCTGAAACCGACTATGGTTTTCTGGATATCAACATCAGAGAAATGCAACCTGTTCACAATATCCTGATAATAGGTGTAGGCAAGCCCGTCAGATCCCACACCCTTGCCCATCATCATGCAAATGCAATCAGCTACGTAAACGATCGGGATTGTGAGATCATCTGCCGGCGCCTTATCAGGATGGTGATGATTCCTGATGATATTCACCATAGCAGGACTGAAATTCCACTGTTCAGCCACCCTGGCTCCAAGCTCGGCGTGGTCAATGCCAATGACCTTTTTTTCAGCATCGAGAAATGTAAGGCCATTGTCTTGAATTTCCTTACTGATAGCTTCAAAGGAGTCCTTTACATAAGTATTCAATATGACCTTTCCTATATCTTTCAAAAGGGCGGCGGTGAATACAAGGGAAACGTTATTGAGATTTCTTTTTTCCGCCAAGTCCTGGGCCAGGAGTGCGGAAGAGACTGAATATCTCCATAGCTCGCCTTCGGTAAGGTCATAACCTTCCTGGGCCTCACTGAGATTATCAGCGCTATTCCCCATCATGATGAGAGAGGCCACCTTATCTATCCCTAAGTAAGCCACTGCCTGCTTGATAGATACTATTTCATTTGCAAGGCCAAAATAGGCAGAATTGCATATTCTTAGAAGATTTGCGGTCATGCCCTGATCATATTTGACGATACCTACAAGGTCTGATAGGGAGCTGTCAGGGTTGGAGACAATATCCATTATTTTGTCACCAATGTAAGAGACCGGCTTTAACTTTTCGATTTCTTTAATTATTTCTTCTATTTTCTTCATATTTTGTTCATCTCCCCTCCTGACACCTTTAACCATGCCTGGCCGGTTTCTATCTCTAACCTCAAGGTCCTGTTAACCGAGCCGCCCACATCCTCAAAATCAATCATGGCATTGTTTTTCCATAACATCTTCCTGAGGACGGTATGGTTTCTCTTGCCGATATTAAACAGGCCTTTCTGGTCGAGAATTTGAGAGCCACCCACTACAATGATTTTGAGACGATTCTTTTTTGCCCCAAATTTATAGGTCTCTTTAAAAAGAAGGGGTATCCCGGTGTCCCCAAACATATAGGGGTTCTTTTTGGCCTTTAGCTTGTCTAAGCTGGATTCAGGCAGCATATAGTGAAGTAATCCCCCAACCTTTGCCACAGGGTCATATATGGCCAGACCTATGCACGAGCCTAAGGAGTAAGTAATTAGAACGGATTCAGGGTCATTACTCACCTTCATGTCTCCCACGCCAACAACCAGATTCATCATAACCCCTCTGAAAACATGCTGAAAATCCCTGAAATATCAAGGATAAGACCCACAGCGCCATCGCCCATGATTGCCGCGCCGGCTATCCCTTTTGTGTTTTTGAGCCTTCCACCAAGACTTTTAATGACGATCTCTTCCTGGCCAAGTAGTTCATCTACGAGCACGCATCTCTTTTTTTCCTGGTTTTCCACAACTACAACTAATTTTTCCCAGACAGGGCTATTCCCTCCATTTGAAGAGGAATTTCCATTTAATCCAAATAGCCGATTCAGCCTGATTAGAGGGACTAAATGATTCCTGAACATGATCACCTCTGCCTCTCCCGATACTGTATGGCATTCAGCTTTCTCAGGCCTGAAGGACTCCTGGATAGCCAGGGTAGGGATAACATATCTCTCGCCACTGACTTTTACTATCATTCCATCGATTATTGCCAAGGTGAGGGGCAGCCGGATAAAAACCGTTGAGCCTTTACCCGGAGTTGATTGTACATCAACTCTCCCCCTTAGCTTTTCAATAATCCTGCTTTTTACTACATCCATGCCTACGCCCCTGCCGGATATATCGGTTATCTTTTCCGCAGTAGAAAGGCCTGCATGAAATATAAGGTTATCAATCTGTCCATCGGTCAATTTCTCATCTTCCTTTACCAGGCCGCTGGACCGGGCCTTTTCCAGGATTTTTTCCCTGTTTAAACCCCGGCCATCATCCTCGATCTCTATAACAATATCGCCTCCTTTGTGATATGCTCTTAAATATACAGTCCCCTGTCTCGGTTTATTTGCGGCCTCCCTCTCAGCCGGCAGCTCCATGCCGTGGTCTATTGAGTTCCTGATCATATGGACCATTGGCTCATATATTTCTTCAACCATATTCCTGTCTATCTCTGTGTCCTCCCCTGACATGACAAGCTGCGTTTCCTTGCCTGCCTTCCTTGACAGGTCTCGTACAAGCCGTAACATTTTTTGAAAGCTGTTCTTTATTGGCTCCATCCTGAGTGACATGGCCGTTTTCTGTAATCCGGAAGTAATCAGGTTCAACTGGTTGACTGTTTGATCCAGCTTCCTGTCCCTGCTTGCCGTGATTAATTCATTTTGCCTGAGCATTGACTGGGCGATTGCCAGTTCTCCAACCATGTCCACCATGCCATCGAGCTTGGCTGTATCTACCTTCACGTGGAGGGTCGCCGGCCGACCGACCCCTTTCTGTTTCCGGAGGGCGGATACCACCTCTTTTGTTTTGACCTTTTTCTGCTCAACAAGAATCTCTCCGATTTTCTTGCCATCCTGTTCCTTTTGAATATCAAGGGCTTCTTTCAAACTTGATTCGGAAATTGCCCCCTTTTTAACCAATATCTCGCCCAAAGGCTTATCACTACCTCCTTCGGTCTTCGTAAGAAAATTTTCAATTTTAACAATAATTTGTTCGGTGTCCATATCCCCTTCTAATGGAGTTCCAGTGTCAAGAGAGGCCTGGACACTTTCAATCATACCCTTCAACATATCCACGCTTTCGAGTATAATGTCTACGACTTCCCCATCTATGGAAAGCTCGCCGGTTCTGGCCTTGTCGAGAAGGTTTTCCGATATATGGGCTAATTTATTGATCTTAGTGAAATTGAGAAACCCGGAAACGCCTTTGACCGTATGAAAAGGTCTAAATATGGCATTTATAGTTTCAACGTCAGAGGGATCCTGTTCAAGGTCCATTAATTTAACTTCGATCGTTCCTAAGTTGTCTAAGGACTCGTTCGCGAAATCAATGATAATCTCTTTGTCCTCATCACTTGTTATAACGGACGTTCCGTTTTCCCCTCCGCTTTGACTCCCCTCATCCGTTGAGTCTGTTGTTTTCGATTCTTCTGAACCTTGAACCCTGTAACCAAGGCTCTTAAGAAGGGGAGAAATGTCTTTATCAGCTTTCTTCCCACTGACCAGATCTCTGCATAGCGTCTGCAGTTCAGAGACGCCTGCCTCAAGAGGGGACAAATCCGATGCCTCACACAAAATAACCTTTTCTAAGTATCCTCTCATCCCCAATGTTAGGGATATCAAAGGTTGCTCATTGAGTTTCTTGGCCAAATCATCTATGGATTCGAGAGATTTTAGGGCTGCACCGAGACCCGGTATATCTCCGGGATCCAGCATGACAGTTTCCAGGGCAAGAGAATCGATAAGTTGTGTAACATTTTCTAATAACTCTTTCATAATAAAACTGCCTTCCTTGTTTAGGGGTTCAGCGGTTCAGGGTTCTATTCAAACTTTTTGATAAACACTTGGTTGAATGTACTTGAACGGATGTTCAAATCCTGTCAGACTTTCCGCATGACCTATAAATAAATACCCCCCATCAGATATGTACCGGAAAAATTTTCCTACCAACACCTCTTTTGTCGGGTTATCAAAATAGATCATGACATTGCGGCAAAAAATAACATCAAAAGGTTCTCCAAAATGAAATTCCTCCATGAAATTCAGCCTCTGGAAACTTATCTTTTTCTTCAAGTCCTTTTTTACCCTGAAATAGCCCTTCCATTTGTTATCACCTTTCTGGAAATACCTTTTTCTCAACTCATATGGTATTTTTTCTATCTTTTTTTTCTCATAAATTCCGGAACCGGCTGTTGTCAGGACTTTGGTAGAGAGATCGGTCGCCCGGATTTTAACCTGCCATTTTTCCCGATTATCAAGGGCTTCACTAATAGTCATAGCAATACTATACGGCTCTTCTCCCGAGGAACACCCTGCACTCCAAAGCCTTAAACAATTGTCTTTTGAACCCTTCTTTTTTTTTAATATCTCAGGCAAGGCCTTTTTCCTTAAGAATTCAAAATGTTCAGCCTCTCGAAAAAAATAGGTCAAATTGGTGGAAATAGAATCAAGAAGGAGTATCAGTTCATGTCCGCTTTTGTCATTTACCACGTGGTCGTAATAGTGGCTAAAAGACCGAAAATTTCGCTCTCGAAGGATCTTTCCAAGTCTTGCCTTGACTAACGGCTGTTTACCTTCATGCAGATTGATCCCGCACGTATCGTAAACATAGCGACTAAACTTATTATACTCGCGCTCCTTCAATACCGGTTCTTGCATCTCACTAAACCTTACCCTTCTCTATTTTCTCTTCTAATGATTTCCCTCTGCCTTTGAAATACACAGGCGATAATCTTTTCCCTGTCATTTATATCGAGATCGAGGAATTTTATGCCTAATTGGTAAACAGTTTTGCCGCCCTCATCTACGGGATCAGCATGAATAACCTCACCAAACACATCCATGAATATAGGAGGAAACTTTGAGAGAACAAGGTTCGTGTGGATAATCTGTCCGGGTTCAACAGGTTTATCCACTACCATTTTCATCCCTGAACCCCCGATATTTACTCCACTCCCCTGTTTAAAGACCGAAATATCCGGATCATCTTTGGATAACACGGCCAATATGCGGTCCAATTTCTCATCTATCTGAAATAGAAGATCCACAAGGCATTGATTTGCGGCAATACCGTTAAATGTTTCTTCGGTATCAGTACTGTCAAAGATTAGTCCTTTTTCGTCCGGAGACGGAATTGGATCGCCGGTTTCTTTTATTGCGTCGTATTCCTCCTGGGAGAGAACCTTGAATTTGACTTTAAAGGACAGACTTGCCCTCACGAAAGAACGCTGCTCTTTTGATCCTATCTCAGCCACACATGCCTCCTATCAAAAATAACGCTGAGGACCACGAACGGGTGTAACCCCGTGGGTTAAAGCGTTCCTTATAATTTCCTCCCCCTTGACGGGGGAGGTTAGGTGGGGGTGACAAAACAGTTAATTCCCACATTTTAAAATGCCACGGGCGTAAGCCCATGGGTGTCTACTGAAAAACTGGTTTTTGACTACTCAATAACCCTCTCCACTGGGGGAGAAGGCAGGGTGAGGGTTGATTTTGTGTAGAATTATATGCAATTGTCATACCACCATAGATTTCCCAGTATCTTCCATCAAACAATTCCCTCCTCAAAAAAGCTCTCCTTTCTTAAAGGAACGTGCCCGCAGCATGTCTGGCGGGTTGACGCCTCCATCCCGGTGAGAGGGTAGAGTCGTAGGGCGGGCCACTGTGCCCGCCTTTTCGGCCACTCTCCGAGCTGTAGCTCTATCCTCCGGCCTGTAAGCCTTACGGGCTGTGGGCTCCGGCTCGTAGAGGTACGATCCTATGCCTCGCAGAGAAGCTGAGCCGGAGGTCAGGGGAGAGGGAGTCAACTATCACCCCTAAAAAGGGTGGCTTGAATATCGACCCTAAAAGGGTCTTATCTTCTTAAACATTTTTTTCTTCAACAAACGGCGTTTCAGAAGACAGGACTTTCGGCAGGATTGCCTGCCCTTCTTCTGGCGGGCACGGTGGCCCGCCCTACTAATAACTAATCGTCCGGGACCTATACGTAGGGTCCCGCTTTGCGGGACCTAAAATAACGGCGCGCGCCGACCGAAAAGGCGGGCTTCATACGGAATAAAGTTTCGGAAGCGTGGACGTCAGTTTCTTGACAAAAACGTCAGGATTTTGACCCTGCTCTCATCCCTTTTCTCTAATGCTCAAGAATTTTTTTACAAAATCATTTTCTTCAACTGCATAAAAGGCGGCATTAGTTTTTACGAGACCATCAGTTTTAGCTCAAGAAATTTGGCCTATCTGCCGATTACATTGTTTGATTGCAAGCCTGATTTACAGTTCATCTTCCGACCCCTGAACCCGTCGGAGGCGGGCAAGCCTCGAACCCGTGAACGGTTACAACCAAATTATATTTTTACTGGCAAGGATCTTGCATCTCGAATCCGTACATATAGAAAGATGACTCCTTAAAAAGTCAAGAATTCCCTTTTTGCGTCATTTCCCGCACACAGCAGCGGGATCTTCGACAGGTGGAAGCCGGAATCCAGCCTTTCCAATAGATTCCGGACTCCGGCTTGGCCGTCATCCCTGACTCCGATCCGGGACGGAGTGACGAACTTTTTGACTTTTTACGAGTACATCAAATTTATCAACCTAAAAAACGAAGGAGGTGCAAAAGAAATGGCAGAATTGGCTAAAGAAATGGATCAGGCAATAGGGGCCATGGTTGACAAGGAGGGTAAATATCTGACTTTCAGCATGGCCGACGAGGAGTATGGAATCGGTATCCTGGAGATCAAGGAGATCATCGGGATGATGCCGATTACCCCCGTGCCACAGACACCCGGGTTTGTCAAAGGGGTGGTAAATCTGCGTGGCAAGGTGATCCCCGTGATTGACTTACGGTTGAGGTTCGGAATGCCGTCTGTTGATTATACGGAGCGGACCTGCATCATTGTGGTGGAAATGGAAGAACAGGAAACCACTGTTTTAATCGGTATCGTGGTCGATGCGGTCTCCGAGGTGTTGAATATCAAAGCTGGAGATATAGAGCAGACGCCTACATTCGGAACCAAGCTGAATATCGATTACATCCTTGGCATGGCCAAAATGGAGGGGGGGGTCAAGATCCTGCTCGACATTAGTCGAGTGTTGACACAGGACGAACTGGTGTCAGTGAGTAAGATGGAAAAAGGTCTTTCTCCACTACAATCAGAGGCCCAGCCGGAACAGACAGTTGTGGAAGCACCGGACAATTAAGATTGACCTAAGGAAAGGAAATAAGAGCAATGGAAAAGAAAAAAGTCGTAAAATCAAAACTTAAGGAAAACAATCCCACAGAAAGGAGGAATAAAGATATGGCTGATATAGATATCGAAAAATGCAAGCTTTCCATGCAAGTACTCGATTTGTTGCCTACACCGGTCATGGCGATTGATAAGGAATTCAATGTCACTTTCATGAACCCGGCCGGTGCCCGGGCCGTAGGCAAGACACCCGAAGACTGTATGGGGCAGAAGTGCTTCAGTCTGTTCAACACCGGACACTGCAACACGGCCGACTGCCAGGTGGCAAAGGCCATGCAGCAAAACGGCGTGTTCACCAATGACACAATAGCAAAGCTCCCTTCCGGCGAGCTCCCCATCCGTTACACCGGGTCTCCAATGAAAGATGAAAATGGCAATATCATCGGCGGCCTTGAATACGTCCTTGATATCAGCAAGGAGATGGAGGTCACAGACGGGGTTCTTGAATTGGTAACAGCTACGGTTGAAGGTAAATTGGATACCCGGGCCGATGTGAATAAGTTCGACGGAAACTATCGTCGGATAATTCAGGGGGTAAATGACGTAGTCGATGCCTTTGTGGCGCCGATCAATGTGACGGCCGAGTATGTTGACAGGATCTCGAAGGGTGATATTCCGGAGCCGATCACGGATGAGTACAAGGGTGATTTCAACGAGATCAAGAATAATCTTAATGCCT
>JAIOSR010000380.1 GCA_021107495.1 Desulfobacterales bacterium
GTCATCAGGAAGCCTTAAACCCAATCTGCCTATTTGTCGGGCAGGGCTGAACCCTGAACCTGTGCACGCCTGCCTTATTTTTTCTGAATAATACCGTGGCTGAAGGTGGTAGGGACTAAGGAAGAATAGAGGTAATTGGAGTCAAAAGGGGCTTAAGCATACTTGATAGTAGCGGTTATTTTTTCAGAGTAGATACCCACGGGCTTGCGTCCATGGTATCTACTTTGATGTCAAAGCATCCAGGGCATCCCGCACAGCATCTTCCAGGTCCGGGGACACCCCGAGATTAAGAAAAGCCTCGAGTCGCGGGACCCAATCGATATCCCCGGTTTCACCCACCAGGTAGATGATGTCCCCCTGCACCGATTCATCCGATCCGGGCATCTTTTGCCAAAGGGGTTCCAGGGCCGTTCGCGCAAGAGCGGGAGCCCGCTCCCCAAGGTCCTCCATGATCACCATGGCCCCGAGCCGAATGGAAAAAAGCTCCTGGGTCAGGACGTCCGGAAAGGCGGGAAACACCCGGCCGGCCTCGATCATCATGTCGGCAAGAGGGGCGACATCCCCTTCCGTGATCATTCGCTCTATGGTTCCTTTGTCAAACCGCTCTTCATCCCGGCTCACCAAGGCCTTTATGACCTCTTCAAGCCGGATCTGCCCGGTCCAACGAATGCCCCCTTCACCGATCAGGGAGGGAACGGCCTTAATGCGGTGCTCTGATGCCAGGTCGGGAAAAAGGAGGCCGTCAATCACGCGGACACGGATTGCCGGATTCACCAGAGGAAGGGGAGCGATCTGCCGCATCACCGCCGGACAGTTGTGACACTGTGTGCTCAGAAAGAGTGTTAAAGGAACCTCGGCTGAATGGTTTTTCAGGGTTTCTCTAATGTCATCGCGGATATCCTCAGTCCCCGTGTCAATGGCCGAAAGCAGATCAAGAAAAGGATCCAGTTCCGTGCCTTCAGGGACAAAATGAAGCCGCCAGGACTCGCGGATATAAATCCCCGGCAGATCCCCATCTTTACCCTTTTCTTCTTTTACAGCAATCCCGGGCGCCAACTCCGAAAAATCCCTGATGAATCTCTCAATGACTCGGCTCTGTGACCCATCGGTCCGGATCAGACGAAGGGTCACCCCATGGATCAGCCCCTCGTTCCATTTACGAATAACATCCGCCTTTTTCTTCAGTTCTCCATGCAATGTCGGAACCTCAATATCTTATTATAGATTTGACCTGCTCCGGATTCATTGTATCTTGACTCCGTGCCCATTTCTATCATTCAAGAAAGCTGACTGTTAATTGCTGAAAGCGTCACAATCGAGTATTTTAACAGGGTTGGATTAATACTCATCCAGATATAGGCAGGCGAAAATCTTTGCGTCGGTCAGGATGTTTGATATCACGCAGTATTCATTGGGCTGGTGTGCCGTGTCGGACACAGTACACCAGACAGCGGCGGGCAGTCCGACCTTTCGAAAAAAGGCGGCAACAGTTCCACCGCCAATGCCCATGGGTTTTGCCTTTTTTCCTGTTACGCGCCTGATGGCCCCGGTTAAGGCCTTTACCACGGGCGCGTCAGGCGATGTGGGCACTGTGGCATCCTGCCGGTAAACGGGTTCCACATTAATTTTAAGGCCGAGTTCGGTCTCTATCTCTCCGGAGATTTCCTTTGCGGAATCAAGAATATCATCCACAGAATATTTTGGAAGGACCCTGCAATCCACACAAAATACGTCCCGCCCCGGGATAGTATTTACATTAGGAACATTGGCCTCCATTTTTGTGGGCTCAAACGTGGACAACGCCGGCTTAAAAAGTTCATCGGAAAGATCAAACTTCTCTTTCAGTTTTTCAAGGGCCACGATCAGCCTGGCTGCACCAAAAAGACTGTTCTTTCCCTTATCCGGTGTGCTTGCATGGCACTGCTTCCCGGTTATTGTGAACTTTATCCACAACATGGATTTCTCTGCCACCTCAATCATTGTGCCTTCTTCGTTCCCTCCATCCGGCACTATTATCAGGTCCTGCTCCTTGAAAAGGTCCCCGTGGTGTTCTAAAATATAGCTGAGCCCGTAATCACTTCCGGTCTCCTCGTCAGCCACAACTGCCAGGCCTACGGGCATTTTCAATTTCAATCCGGATTCAAGTACGGCCTTGAGAGCCAGATAGGGGCTGACAAATCCGTGCTGGTTGTCTTCAACACCTCTCCCGATAACCCTATCGCCGTCAGTTTTTAACTGATAAGGATTACTTTCCCACAAACCAAGATCGCCTGGAGGTACAATATCCGAATGGCTCAACACCCAGACCGTGGGTTCTGCCTGGCTGTTTCCCCAACTTGCAATCAGGTTCGGACGGTAACCGTCCTGCGCCCTTTCATCAGGGGCTTTGATTTCTTGGAGTACATCGGGATTCAATTCCTTGAGCAGGCCTTTTACATAGGCTGCCTTTTCATGTTCACCCGAACCGCCGTTGTCCGGTCCCAGGGCAACCCTGGATGTAAGCTCTCCCTCAAGTTGAATAACCTCATCCCTTAAGCCGTCTATACGGTCAAATACATTTTGAAGTTCAGACATATATCTTCTCCTAATTTTTACATTCCCGAAAGCTGCTTTATCTCTTTCATCATGTGATCAAGAAACTCGCTGGCAGTAGCTGAGGAATCTCCAAAAAAGGGATCCCCAAAACGAATGCGAACCAGGGTCCTGGCCCCCTTCATCGAGTAGTTTATTCCCACCGGGATAAAGGGAAGCTTTAACCTGGAAAGGATGAGCCTCACGATACCTGTCTGCCCCGGTCCCATTCTGCCCCTGTAATAGGTGCCTTCGGGAAAAACAACGACCCCCTCCCCTATTTTCAAAAATTCAATCAGGGCCTTAATGGATCGGCGGCTCTCTAAAGGACGCTGCCGGTTCAATGGAATGCCGCCCACCGACCTCAGGTACCAGTTACTCAAATAGTTGGTAAACAGCTCGTATTTTGCAAC
>JAIOSR010000086.1 GCA_021107495.1 Desulfobacterales bacterium
AACAACCCGTCGGCGGTTATGCCCGCATTATTTACCAGCACTTGAATATCGTTGAAGCGATCGATTATGTCATCCAGGGCCCTTTTCGTGTCTTCTGAATTTGAAATATCAAACCTGAATGTCTCACCGTCAGCTCCATTATCCCGTAATATCTCAAGAGTTTCCGCGGCCGCTTTGTCATCCGATCTGTAGTTTATAATGATATAATAGCCATCTCGCCCTAATTCAGTGCATATTGCCCTCCCGATGCCTTTGCTCCCTCCGGTGACAATCGCTGTTTTTGCATTGATCTTGTCGGCCATGATTACCATCTCCTTATAGGGTTCCAGATAAAGATTTTGGACTGCGTTATCAATCGATTTTCTCGACGACGTACCATTATGTACGCCTTACTCCAAAATCTCCTTCCGGCCTTGCCAAAAGCATTATCTGAAACCCTATCTTATGGGTCGGACTGGACAACCTGCACGGTTATTTTTCCTGCAATTTCCCCTTTGATTCTCGCGATCCCACTGATTTCCTTGTAATTATCAAAATCAAAAACCTTTCTTGACTCCGTGATTATTCGACTGTTCAACGGGATCCTTTCCAAATAAAAAGCCGCCTCCTTTATGCCAACCAGCCAACCTTTCCCCTTGGAATTTATCCCCATATTTTTTAATTCCGTCCATCCTAAGGATATGCCCGCGGTCTGGGCAACGAGTTCTATAAGAACAATGGGGGTCACATAATTTTCCTCGAAAAGGGGCCAGCTTTCGGTAACCGTAGATCGGGTTACGGCTGTCTGTTCATTAACCTCAATGACTTCATCAACGAGTTTCATGCGATCGCGGTGAGGTAGAAGAGCATCAATATTGATGTCTATCATTTTTTCTTAAACCTTTGATATAACGTATAAATTCTTTAATAAAATTAAAATTGACCCTAAAATATAATGGTGATATCCTAAAAACTTTTACGACAATTTATCACTTCTGTAAAGGAGCAACGTAAATATTTGGGGACTTTTTCGAAGGTTTACCCTAATGTTACAACAAAAATCAATGGGAAAGCTAATAGATGAACTGAGGGTCAAGATTATTGATACACTTAACCTCGAAGATGTGATGCCGGATGATATGGGTGAAGACGACCAACTTGTGGGGGGAAAATTAGGATTAGACTCCATAGACGTCTTAGAACTGGTCATAATGATTGAGAAAGATTACTCTATTAAGATAGATAACAGGGAATTAGGAGCCAAGGTCTTTGCAAATTTAGGGGCCCTGGCCGGGTATATTCAAGAAAACTCACCTGAGGCGTCTCATTGACGTTTGTGCGGGTTTACATTACCGGAATGGGTCTGATCAGTCCTGTTGCACAAGGGGTTTCAGAGACAAGGATCTCTCTCAAGACGGGGAAAAAGGGGTTCAGGCCTATAAGTCTTTTCCCTGTGTCTCAAGAAAACCCACCCCCCGTGGGCGAGATAAGCGGCTCGTTTGAACCGGTCGGAATTCCCCGAACCCACCAACTTGCCCTTGTTGCGGCAAGAGAGGCAATGGCAGATTCAGGGGATGTGCCGGATGCTGTCGTGATGGGGGTAACAACAGGTGGACTGGCGACAACTGAAAAACTTTTGAAAAGAGGTGATAAATCCCCGGAACTCTACAAGTATCATGCAACAGGATCGGTTGCTGAATATCTTGCGCGAGAGTTCAAATGCCCGGGAACGGTTATTACCGTGTCGACCGCATGTTCCTCTGGTGGTGCGGCCATCAATGTGGCCCTTGAGATGTTAAGGGCGGGTAAAGCGAAAAAGGTCCTCGTGGGGGGGGCTGATTGCCTCTGCCGTCTTACATATTACGGGTTTAATTCTCTGCAGTTGCTTGACCCTTTAGGGGCCCGGCCTTTCGATATGAAAAGGCGCGGGATGACGGTGGCGGAAGGGGCGGCAATGCTTGTGCTTGAGGGCCATGAGGAGTTTCCCGATAATGCCATAGCGGAGATCTTAGGGGCAGGCCTGTCGTGTGACGCACACCACCCTGCATCACCTGATCCTGAGGGAACAGGGGCCCTTGATGCAATGAGGGCTGCCATTAAAAATGCGGGAATTTCCAAGTCGGATATAGATTACATCAACCTGCATGGTACAGGAACGATTGATAATGATTTTTCCGAGGCAAGGGCACTGAACAGGCTCTTCCCGGACAACAAACCCTTGCTCTCCTCTGTAAAGGGGGCCTTCGGGCACAGTCTTGCGGCGGCCGGGGCAATCGAGGCCGTATTATCCGCCATGTGCATTTCCGACAATCTGGTCCCAGGCACTATCGGTTGTGATATCCCGGACCCTGAATTGCATTTGAATCCGGTCCGTAAGCCGATTGAGGCAGACATACAAACCGTTCTTTCTAATTCCTTCGGCTTTGGGGGTAATAACGCCTCACTGGTAATCGGAAGGCCGGGAAATGAAAGGGCGCAATTATCTTCAAAAGGGCCTTCGCCTCTTTTCGTGGCCGGTAGCGCCTGTATTACCGGTGCAGGCGACACTGATAAGACCTTTACAAGGATTTTGAAGGGCCTGAGTTGTAAGGGGACACTTACGGAAAAGGAACTGTCTCAGGACCTTCCCGGCAGGACCGTCAGACGTCTCAAGCGTTTGCCGCGAATGGCTTTATCTCTTGCCATTGCGTCCCACAATAATTCGGGGCCGTCCGACATGCCGTCATCAATATTTTTGGGCACGGGATGGGGTTCGCTTTCGGAAACATACGATTTTTTGACCCGGCTCTATGAAACTGAAGAGCAATTTGCGAGCCCCACTGATTTTATCGGTTCGGTGCACAATGCGCCTGCCGCTCAGGTGGCCATGTGGTTTAAATCAACCGGTCCCAATATCACGACTACCGGTGGAGATTATTCCTTTGAGCAGGCTTTGATGGCCGCGAGTCTTTTGGAAAAGGATCCGGATGAGACAATCCTTGTGGTTGGAGCCGATCAAGCACATGAGACGTTATCCGGTCTGCTTGACAGGTCTGTCTTAATTGATAACGGATTGTCGGACGGGGGGGGTGCTCTCTGTTTGAAGCGATCGAAAACGCCTTCCGGATTGAGGGTGTCGCCTTCATTTTTTGAGAATGCCGATAATAACCCTTCCGTTATCCCGTCGCTTATAAAGAACCTGGGCGGGCCGGAAAGGATTAACGATAAATATGGCCTGGTTTTGTCGGGCATACCCGGTGCATATGGAGAGAGAGGCAACAGGCAACTCGATCAATTCCTGTCCGGCTCCGGATTCAAGGCCCCGGTCATTGATTACAGGAAGTTTACGGGTCAATTTGCATCGGCCTCTGCAGTGGCCGCAGTCCTTGCGATCCGCCTGGCCCAAGGTGGTGAGATACCAAAGGAATTCTGCGGTAAGGAGTCAATTGACCTCCACGGTAAAGGCGTCCTCATAATAGGACTGGGCAATTTTGTAACTGCCGTCGAGGTGCTGAGGTAGGCTATATGAGCCTGTCGGAATGCTGGAGCTTTAGAGGCTGTTGGAAAATGTGCAGATGTAAATAGAGACCGGCAAAAGGCTCATGGCACAGGGCTCAAGGAAAAGCAAGCGCGTAAGCTGATGTAAGCAATGTTTCTTTCCGTGCGCCTTTCGCCCTGCGCCTTGCGCCGATTATACGTACGGCGCAGTGACGAAGGATGAGCGCAACGCCGGAGATGCGGGTTTTCCGACAGCCTCCGAGAGGATAAAATTGAAGGTACTATTAATCTCACCAAATACTCTTACAATGCCATATCCGGTTTATCCGCTTGGGCTCGATTATGTTGCGGGCGCCATTGCAGAGGATCATCAGGTGAAGATTGTGGATCTCAACAGCCTGGGTGATCACAAGACCCTGGGAAAGGTGATAGACAATTACTCCCCTGATATTATCGGTATTTCATTGAGAAACATCGATAACACGGACACAATAAACCCGGAAGGCTTCATGGGCGACTATCGGCAATGCATTAAGGACATTCGGGACAGCTCTGACGTACCCCTTGTCCTGGGAGGGAGCGGATTCACCCTTTTTCCTGAAGAGATTATGGAGGCCTTAGGCGCGGATTACGGGGTTTTAGGAGAGGGAGAAAGGCTGGCGCTCCTCTTACATGCCATTGAAATGAACGAAGATACCTCTCGCATTCCCGGAATAATGACAAGGGGCTCAAAGGAAAACATTCCCGAGCCCTGGGATGGATCATTTGCACTGAAACGTTTTACGGACAGTTTTGGTATAGAGTTCTATCTTAAAAAGGGAGGGATGCTGAATTTTCAAACAAAAAGAGGATGCCCCTTTCGATGTATCTATTGTACATATCCTCACATCGAAGGTGGAAAACTCCGGTTTGTCTCTCCGAAAGAGGCGGCCCTTAATGCGTTGCGTCTCCAGGAAGCAGGGGCAAAATATCTTTTTGTTACCGATTCGGTCTTTAACTCCGATTATTCCCACAGTATTCAGGTGGCACGTGAATTTATAAATGCCGGCATCTCCATACCGTGGGGAGCCTTTTTTGCACCTACTGTTCCGCCTGAAGAGTATTTTCCGGTACTTGCCGATGCGGGTCTTTCACACGTGGAATTCGGCACCGAAGCCTTATCGGACAGGATGCTGAAATCCTATGGAAAATCTTTCAGGGTAAATCAAATTTTAGCGGCCCACAATGCCGCCGTTCAGTCAGGATTGCACGTTGCACATTACATCCTGTTGGGAGGTCCCGGGGAGGATGAAGACTCTCTGAATGAAACCCTTTCAAATATTGAGGATCTCCATAAGGCAGCCTTCTTTTTTTTTGCGGTATGCGCATCTATCCGCATACTGGCCTGTATGATCTCGCAGTGGAAGAAGGTAAAATTTCAAAGTCACAGAGCATACTGGAACCGGTTTTTTACGAGTCTGAACTGATCAGCATTAAAGAGATACTTCGCCGGGTAGAAGCAAGGGCCGACGGGCGGCCCAATTGGGTCTTCGGAGCGGGTGGTGAAAAGACGGCCAGGATCCTTTCCAGGATGTATAGCCGGGGCCATTCCGGACCCCTTTGGGAGTATTTGCTCAGATAAAAGGTATCCGCGATGAAGTGGTATTCACTGGTAAAGGTAGACAGGCTTTCATCACATGAGATCATCATGCATACTAAAGTATTACCTGATTCTCCCTGGTTTTCAGGACATTTTCCGGGAGATCCTATTCTTCCGGGGATAGCGCAAGTTGAAATGGCCCTTGACGGCATTAGACAATTAAGAAAAAAAAATCTTAAAATTTCAGGGCTCAGGAAGGACAGATTTAAGCAGTTTATCAGGCCGAATGACAAAATCAAAATAAAGATTGCTCTTCGAGAAGGGGATGCCTTCTCCTATTCCTTCCGTATTATGGTTGACGAAGAAATGGCCTGTAATGGTATCCTGACGGTGGAGGAATCAAAGAATCAAGGGGGATGAATGACAGTGGAAGTGGACACAAAAAATCTTATTATCCATATCGCAGAAATCATGATCAATGAACTCAAACTTGAAGATGTAACTCCCGAAACATTTGATCCTGAAATCGATCTGGTTGATGAAGTGGGCATTGACAGCATGGATCTCGCGACTGTCGCCCTTGTGATTCAGGACGAGTACGGAATAAGAATAGACGAGGATGATTATCCAAAATTGATAACCATTCGTTTGATAGCGGACTATGTTGAAAAGAGGTTGAAAAAATAAGGAGCCGCATAATAAATCTGGAGATCAGCAAGTGGCATTACCAAGGAAAAAGCATGAGAACGACAATCAGGACCAGAGCGAAAACAGATGGAAGTTCTCTGACCTTGTGGAAGATCCCCAAATAGGGGATAGGTGGGAAAAAGTTCGTAAATATTTTTTCCTGCGTGAATCCACCTATGACATGACCAACCGGTGTAACATCAGGTGCGAGGGGTGTTATTACTATGTGGGTGAAAAGCAATTCGCCGGGGAAAACAGAGACCCTGAAGCCTGGCGCAGGCTTATGCAGGGAGAGAAATCAAGGGGTATTACATATGTTGTTCTTGCCGGGGCCGAACCATCCCTGGTCCCTGAACTCTGTGAGGTCTGCTATCAGGAGATCCCTTTAGGCGCTATTGCATCCAATGGTATAAAGCGCATACCACGATCTATAGACTATAAAATTCACATCTCGGTCTGGGGAAATGATGAGACAAGCTTTAAAGTAAGAAGCGCGAAAAATATGCTGCTCAAGCAGATAGATAATTATAAAGGTGATCCAAGGGCCGTATTTGTCTATACCTTTACCCGTGAAAATATTGACGAAATTTATGAGGTGATGGATGTCCTTGCAGAACATGAGTGCCGGATTACCTTTAACATGTTTTCCGCGCCCGTAGGTTATGAAGGCCCCCTTCGTCATACCGAAGAATCCCTTATGCATACCCGCAAGGCAATCATGAAGCTCATTTCCTCACATTCGGAAAACGTCCTGTTTTCTCCTTATAACGTTGTCGCCCATACCCACAGCCATGGACTTCATGATCTTTTTACCTGCTCGTATCCGAGGATGAATCCTTCTACCGACATAGGACTGGGCCGGTCCTTCAGGCAATATCGAACGGATCTTACCTGGGATCGGGATGTTGCCTGCTGCGTACCGGATACGGACTGCCATGACTGCAGGCATTATGCAGCAGGGAGTGCAGTAGTTACTGCAAGGTTGTTTCGTCATGCAACGGATCCCGATACATTCAAATCCTGGCTCGACTATGTTGACACGTATCTTGCAGTCTGGGTCATGGGATATGAGAAAGGCAAAAACCTTTGTGATTATCCGGTCGCGCCGCCCGGCCACGATATTTTTTAGTATAGGCAGAGCTCCACGTCCTATAAACGTGGAGTTTTTTTAGTTTAGGAGTTGATGGACTCGTAAAAAGGCGCAGAGCGACTTTTTATGAGGTTATTGGGAGTTGATGAATGAAAACAGTCAGTTCATTGTTAGATGAAGAGTGGTATGAAAGGTATAAATCAATCTCTAAATTGAACATTCGGAGTTCCATATATGATGTGACCAATAGATGTAATCTCCGTTGCAAGGGTTGTTTCTTTTTTTCCTCTGGTGAGGACAAAGTGGCAAAGGAAGAGATGGACCTAAGGAAATGGGAGAATTTCATCGACAATGAGAAGAAAAGGGGTGTTAATCTCGCTATCCTGGTCGGTGGAGAGCCTACGATCTGTCTTGACAGGGTTGAGGCATTCTATAAGCGGTTACCCACGTTTTGTGCGACAAACGGCATAATCAAGGTTCCAAGGGACAGATTCCCGGATATGATGGTCGGTATCTCTTTGTGGGGTGATGAAGAGGACGAAAAATTACTTAGAGGAAAAGATACCTTTTCCATCTCCAGCAAAAATTATTATGGGGATCCCCATGCCTACTATCTATATACAATCACGCCTAAACAGATAGGAAAGACGGAACGTATTATCACCAAGATTCGAGACGTGGGTGTTAAGGTCCACATGCAGTTGCTCTCAAATGATGAAGGGGTTGAAAACTTTTTCTGGACCAAGGAAGAGTTTAGAGATATTCGGGCCGAGATGGATGAGATGCTCGACAGGTATCCGGATACGGTAATATCCTCTAAGTATTATCACGAAATCATCACAACGGGAAAGATGCTGGACAGAACATTCGGCTGGCGAGAATGCCCTTCCGTAACCGAGCCCATTGACCGCAGGGAGCCCAGACCCAAAAGTCTGATAGGTTTTATCCGTTGGGCCTCGGACCTGAAGACAATGCATCGATGCTGTACATCTGAAACACGAGACTGTTCCACCTGTAAGGATGGGGCGGCGCATATGAGTTGGGTGATGGTAAACAAGCGGGCACACATGCGTTCAGAAAACGACCTTCATAATTGGATAGAGGTTTACGAGATGTTCGCAAAGCTCTATCAGTTTATTCCATGGTAGTTGTACGGCCCCATACCCCGGTTTTCCAACCCCGTAATCCCCTGGTCTGCCCATGAATTCAAAAAAGAATGTTATCATAGGATATGACGCTGTTTCACCCCTCGGAGTAGACCTGAAGACCCAGTGGGACAGGGCCGCAAGGGGCGAAAGCGGAATAGGGAAACTTACACGCTTTTTTGTAAATGAAGATTTTCCTGTCAACATAGCGGGTCAGGTTGATGATATTGATGTCTCCCCATATCCCTTCCTATCCCCTCGCAGCCTGGCTCACTGGACATCCCCCATATTTAAATATGCCATGCTGGTTGTGCACCGGGCCCTTGAAAAGAGCGGGGTTGAGATAACCTCCGAGCTTTCTCCACGGGTTGCAGTTACTTTCAGTTCAGCGGTAGGGGGCCAGGACGCGGTTTTAGATGCAGACAGGCGCATGATCTCGGAAGGGAAGCTGCCCCATCCCTTTACAAATCCCAATTCATGTATAAACATGGTGGGAGGAAAGGTATCAATTTTAACCAATGCTACCGGCCCCATTACGTCCACGATTACGGCCTGTGCCACGGGTATAACATCGGTCATCATCGCGGCGATGTTGCTGGATCAGGGGAAGGCCGACATTGCCATATGCGGGGCCGTTGATTTTGCATTGGTCGAACCTATCGTGGCCGGTTTTGCGACCATGAACGGAGCTTATACTCCCAAGGAAGGTCAACCACCTGAGCATCCAACAAGGATAAGCCGTCCATTTTCGGTCGACAGGAGAGGGTTCGTTATATCAGAGGGTGCAGGAAGCATCATAATCGCAACAAGGGAATTTGCCGATGCCCACGGCATAGGTTATAATCTTGAGCTGGCCGGTTGGAGCATGACTTCGGATGCCCATCATTTTGTTGCCCCCAATCTTGATACGGTAAAGCGATGCATTGTCGAAAGTATGGAAAGCGCGGGAATCGGGCCTGTTGATATCGACTCGATAAATGCGCATGCCACATCAACAAGGGTAGGTGATAAGGTGGAATTTGATGCACTTAAAGCGGTTTTCGGAGATAATATCCCTCCGGTTTCCGCAAACAAGTCTCTTATCGGTCATGCCATGGGGGCATCAAGCGCTATTGAATCGATATTTGCCATGGAGGGAATGGTCAAAAACAGACTGCTCCCCACCATCAACCATAAGCCCGATCCTGAAATAGAACTGGATTGCGTTGCAGAAGGGGTGCGTGACCTGAACCAGGAGTTCCTGTTGAAGAATTCATTCGGTTTTGGAGGCTGCAACTCGTGCGTTGTTTTCAGGAGGATACGGTAATAGCATGAAGGCCCCAAAAAACAGACGTGTATTTGTTATAGGCTACGGAGCGGCAACCCCCCTTGGTGTGACGTTCAAAGAGACATGGGATCGGGCAGTCAAGGGAGAAGCGGGTTTTGGAAGGATCACCAGGTGTAAGGTAGATTCCCTCTGCAATGTGGTGGGTGAGATCCCTGAATGGGACCCCCTGGATCTCGATTTTGTTGACGGGAAAGAGGCATACAACTGGAATGCCGGTTTTGTCCTTTTAACGGTAGCGGTCTGCAAGGAAGCGCTTGACAACTCAGGTCTTCAGATGGATAAGGATACCGGACCGAGAACGGCCTGTCTCATAGGTTCGGCCTTGAACGGGAGCGACGCATTTCGTATTGCGATGGATAACTATGTGAACAAAGGGCCTTTAAAGGTAAGCCCATACCTGCTTCCGAATCTGTGCGCCAACTTGCCGTCAGGCAAGGCCGGTATGCTCCTGGGGTTTACAGGCCCGGTTTTCTCTCCCCAGGGGGCCTGCGCTTCAGGCAACCACGCAATAGGATTAGGTTCGAGAATGATACGGGACGGGGATTGTGACTTTGTCCTTGCTGGGGGCGCGGAAACATGTGTTGTTCCCGAGATTATTCACGGATTTGAAAACATGAATGCCACAATCAAGGTCCTCCCCGGGGACCGGGCGTATGATGATCCGTCCCAGGCATCGCGTCCTTTCAGCATTGACAGAAAGGGTTTTGTCCTTTCCGAAGGGGGGGGCGTGCTTGTCTTAGCCGCCGAAGAGATGCTTGCGGCCTATGGGCTTACCCCGAAAGCAGAGGTCTTGGGTATCGGCTGGACCTCGGATGCCTATCACTTCACGAGGCCCAGGACGGAAACCGTCGTTCGTTCTCTTCAGGGGGCTATTGAAGATGCCGGGTTAGAGCCCGGTGATATTCAATATGTAAACACCCATGGGACATCTACACCAAGAGGCGACAGCATTGAAGTTGAATGCCTTAGAAGGGTGTTCGGCAAACAACTGGAAAGGATTCCCGTAACATCCAATAAATCCCAAATCGGCCATACACTTGGGGCCGCGGCTGCCATAGAAGGGGCCTTAAGCATAGAAGCCATGCGGAATGGCGTAATACTTCCCACAATTAACCATATCCCCGACCCGGAATTTGAGGACATTGACGTGGTTCCCGGCAATGCCAGGAAACATGCCTATGATATTTTTATTTCCAATGCATTTGGATTCGGCGGGACAAATTGCTGTGTAGTCTTTAGAGGGACGTGATATGAGGCCAAAACCATTCATTCCTGAGCCGTTTGGCAAAGATGACCGGTATGTGAGAGACAAGACCGGCGGTCTGGTC
>JAIOSR010000351.1 GCA_021107495.1 Desulfobacterales bacterium
GCGCGCTATCAGCCATCAGCTTTCGGCTTTCAGCAAAGGACATTAAAACAAGGTGTTGGCTGATTGCTGATCGCTGACCGCTGAAGGCTCCATCCGGAAATTGGTTATTTATGGATGGACACTAGTCTAATACCCTGAAAACACAGAAACCTGGGAAGACCTATATGACCACGGACGTATTTTTTATGAGATGTTTAAGGGCAAGGAGTGGCTGATAATAGGCAATAAGTTCCGCAATTTTCCCGGGCCATGAAGCATGCCCTGAAACTTCCTCAGGTCAAACTGTTTTCCCGGGAAAAGGTGTCTGAAGAACTGCTGTTGTAGATATACACGCCTGAATCCGTCCAAAAACTGAACCAGGCATGGTAATGCGATGGGTCCCTTTATTATATGGGTGGTTGCGTTGAGGCCAGGGAAATGATACTTTCAGGTGAGTTGAAAAATGCCCATGAAATTTTTGGACAATAACAATGGCCGCAAAAAGGCACCCGTCCTCCGCAGTAGCCTGCTACGGAGGGTGGACAAAATACGCAAAAATAAAAAATTCCTTACTAAGAATTTACAGAGATATCCGGCTCTGAATTTGATCAAAGAACCATGTTTTCCATGTTAAAATAAGGGAGGTTCAAATGGAGTTTATAAGCGGGATTACCTATAACGTACGCGGTTTAGGGTTGGGTCTAAAGACACCTAAGCTCCTTCTCTTAGGGTTTATTCGCTTTGCAGCGGTCATCCTGATTACCATTTTTGCGGCCAGCATTATCCTCCTGTACCACAAGGAGATATTAGACCTCATCTGGACCAAGCCTGAAAGCCAGTGGGTTGCCTGGCTGTGGCACGTCCTGTCCTGGCTCCTTTCCTTTATGCTCGTGGGTATCTCGGCCGTGCTTTCCTATCTCATCTCACAGATTCTTTTCAGCGTGATCATCATGGACTACATGTCCAGGATAACCGAACGGATTACAAGGGGTCATGAAAAAGAGGGTGAAAAAATGCCCGTATTAAAGCTGTTGTTTTATCTGATCAAACAGGAGATTCCGAGGACTATCATCCCTGTTGTCATCTCCCTTGTGCTCATGGTCATAGGCTGGCTCACTCCATTGGGACCTGTCATAGCAATACTTGCCACAGCCATCGCCATAACATTCCTTTCATGGGACAATACCGATCTACTCCCTGCCAGGCGGCTCTTCCCTTTCAGAGACCGCTTCAGGTTTTTGAGGAAGACCCTCTCCTTTCATTTAGGCTTCGGGCTCTGGTTCCTGATTCCGGGCCTGAACATTGTCTTTCTCTCATTCGCACCGGTGGGCGCAACGCTTTATTATCTGGATAAGCATGACGATCTTAACGTTATCAGAGGCGAGAATGTCGCCCCCGTGAAACAGGCTACTCATTTCACGGGGTAAACATTTCACGGGAATAAGAGTTCGAGGATTGAAGCTATGAGCATGATACCTGGCTAAATGCTGACCGCTGATGGCTCCCTATCATCGGTATCTGTCACTTTTTTAGAATAACCGGCCCGGACCGATATTGCCCTGTTGCAACCTCATCCCAAAAAGCTTTTTCATTTTTCTGCCAGTCAGGCCCAAAGGTCGCATTGAAGAAACCGCCCAACCGATCGAACAAACGGCGCCAGCCTGGCCGGTGCTCTAAGGTCAAAACATCTTCCAGAAAGCTCACGATTTCGGACATCTTTTCCTTTGGAAGATAGGCCCTTGCGCCCATTTTGATGGATGTCCTCAGGGCTTCAGCAGACAGGGCATGGGCCGTCAGCATAACCGCTG
This sequence comes from Desulfobacterales bacterium, assembly GCA_021107495.1. Classification (GTDB taxonomy): domain Bacteria; phylum Desulfobacterota; class DSM-4660; order Desulfatiglandales; family Desulfatiglandaceae; genus JAIOSR01. The sequence continues at coordinate 1,788 of JAIOSR010000351.1, forward strand.
GGAAACCTAAACTGACCGACGCGTTCAAAAGATCAAAGCCGCGAACGCCCATGATATCGAGTATGACAAGATCATATGTCCAGGACCTGATCAATTCATAGCCCGTATCGTAATCCATGGCCTTGTCAAATATCAGGCCATCAAATCCGTCGAACTGTTCCTCTAATGTTTCGAGCACATCAGGTTCATCATCCACCGCCAACAGACGCTTGTTATTTAATATGCTTTCCACCATTGCTCAATCTCCTCGGGCTTTCAAATTATTTGAGAGAAAAACAGCCGGGCACCATACACTTCAAGATTCATCTAATATAAATCGTTTTCTTCTTAACATCCTTTCTGGGGGCAGGTGTGGGATCTCCGCCCGCCTTGCCGAGGCAGACAAGCCCAATCGGCGTTTTTTCAGGGTCAATGCCGAGTATCTCTCGAATGGCCTTTTTATCAAAAAAGGTAAACCAGAGGCTGCCAAGTCCCAGGGCATGGGCCGCAAGATGCATGTTCTGAATGGCCGCAGCACAGGCGTGCTGATAACCCACGCCTCCCTCCTCCATAAACATGTCCACACCCGTTTTCTTGGGGTCTCCCGTGATAGCGATAATAGCCGGAGCCGACTTTAAAAAATCGAGGCCGTAACCTCCAAGCCACTTCCACCCGCTCTTTTCAAGCGCCCATTTACGACACCTGTCTGCCTCGGAAAAGATCTTTTCCTTCACATCCTGAGCGGTTACGACGATAAATCCCCAGGGCTGCATGTTAAGGGGGGAAGGCGCCCAACCGGCCGCCTCCAGAATTTTTTCAATGGTCTCATCACCGACCGGTTCAGTCGAAAAATTACGGCAACTCCGTCGTTCTTTCATGGCCTCAAAGACTTCCATTTTCCCTCTCCTTTATTAAAAAGTATCTTATAAAAATAACATAATTGCCAGTTGAAAAAACAGGATTATTGAAACTTCATTAATCAATCCTTTTCCTCGGAGATTCGCCGGCGTTCCTCAGCCCTTATCTCCCTCCTGAGGAGTTTTCCCACCTTGGACTTCGGGAGCATGTCTCTGAATTCTATATACTGTGGGACCTTATAGGACGCAAGTCTGTCTCTGCACCATTTTGTCAACTCGGTTCCACTTACTCCCCTCACATCCTCTTTAAGAACAACAATTGACTTGATCCGTTCGCCCACCTTTGTGTCCGGGACCCCTACCACACATGCCCCTATGACTGCCGGGTGGTCCTGGAGTATCGCCTCGATTTCAGAACATGAGACCCTGTAACCCTTGCATTTTATGACGTCCGCACTCCTGTCCACATAGAACAGTTGCCCGTCGCTGTCCATCCGGACATAGTCATTCATTCGATACCAGGTCGTCCCTTCGATCTCCACATACGAGGCAGCGGTCTCCTCGGGCTTGTTCCAGTAGCACTTGGAGATAAATTCGGAAGTCACCAGCAACTCCCCGGACGCGCCGGGCGAAACCGGCTCCAAAGATTCCGGGTCTACAATCATGGTCTTTCTTGAGGGGAGCGGCATGCCGACACTGCCGGGAACGGGCTCCCTGTCCAGAGGGCTCATGGCGGTAAAACCCACCTCTGTTGAGCCGTATACCTGGTATATGGGAAGGTCAAATCTGTTTTTCCAGCGGTTATATACCTCCAGGGGTAAGACATCCCCGCCGCTCCAGCAGTACTTCAATGAACTCAAATCAAACAGGTCCAACCTGTCATTTTCCAGGATCATCCGGTAAAGGGTTGGTGCGCCTAAAAAAAGTGTCCCTTTATGTCTCTGTATGGCATCCAGAATAGCGTCCACTTGAGGTATGGGCATCAACACTGCGGTATTCCCTTTGGTCAGGACCATACCCAGAATTATACCCTGGGCCAACTGGTGAAAAAGGGGATTCACCATGATGAACACCTCTTCACCGTCCAGTATGTGGCCCTTCCCTAAATCCGTGATCTCGTTTACAAAGGATACCA
>JAIOSR010000490.1 GCA_021107495.1 Desulfobacterales bacterium
ACGGCCTGTCATCCCTTAATTGCAAGGCGTATCCTGAGAGCCAAGGAAAAAGGGGCCAAACTGATTGTGGCGGACCCGAGAAATATTCAGATTTCCCGCTTTGCCGATGTTGCAGTCAATCATCGCCTGGGGAGTGACGTGGCCCTCTTAAACGGTATGATGCATATCATTATCAAAAACGGCTGGCATGCCAGGGACTACATCGAGGAAAGGACTGAAGACTACGATGCCCTTGAAAAAATGGTAAGCAAATTTACCCCTGAAAAGGTTCAGGCCATTACCGGGGTTGATCCGAAGGATCTGGAGCAGATGACGGAACTCTATGCGACCCATCCGCCGGCAAGCCTGCTGTACGCCATGGGCATAACCCAGCACACCACCGGTGTGGACAATGTCAAGTCCTGCTGTAATCTGGCCATGCTGTGCGGTAATATGGGGGTGCATGGGGGGGGTGTTAATCCATTGAGAGGTCAGAACAATGTTCAGGGCGCCTGCGATATGGGCGGCCTGCCCAATGTGATGACAGGCTATCAGCCGGTTGCCGATCCCATGGTACTGGAAAAGTTTTCCAAGGCATGGGGGGCGAATCTCTCAGCCACGCCGGGCTTGACCATTACCGATATGGTCCCGGCCATGTTGGAAGGTAAGTTAAAAGGATTATATGTAATAGGAGAAAATCCGAAACTCAGCGATCCGGACTGGAACCACTTTAATCATGCGCTTAAGGAACTTGAGTTCCTGGTTGTTCAGGAGCTGTTTTTATCGGAAACCGCCCAGGTGGCGGATGTAGTTTTTTCCGCTGCATCAGTGGCCGAAAAGGAAGGAACGGTTACCAATACCGAACGCCGCTGTATGCAAATCCGAAAAGCGATCGACCCGATTGGAGATACTTTAGCTGACTGGGAAATTATCAGCAGGCTTTCAACCGCAATGGGCTATGAGATGAGCTATGAGTCTCCGGAACAGATATTTAACGAGATGGCTTCGTTGACACCAAAAAGTTATGCCGGAATGACCTACGAGCGTATGGGGTTGGACGGGCTCCAGTGGCCCTGCCCGGATAAGGAACATCCGGGAACGCCTTATCTGCACAAGGATCAATTTACCCGTGGTAAAGGTAAATTTTTTGCCATTGACCACCAGGATCCTGCGGAGATGCCCGATGAGGACTATCCATACTTCCTGACCACCGGTCGGATGTTCGCCCATTTCCATACAGGCACTATGACCAGGATCTCCGAACATCTTGATGCGGAACAAAAAACGGGCTATGTGGATATTAATCCCGAAGATGCCGAGAAGTTGGCCGTGAAGAATGGGGATATAGTTGTCCTTTCTTCTCGAAGAGGTGATATAGAAGCGCCGGCTAATCTGACTGATTCGGTGGTGCCCGGAACACTTTTTCTGCCCATTCACTTCGGCGAAATACCGACCAATGTGTTGACCAATGCGGAGGCCGTTGATCCTTTAGCCAAAATCCCCGAGTTTAAGGTAAGTGCAGTGAGAATCGAAAAGTCTTACAGTAGTTAAAGGGGCAAAGAGGATAGAAATTGCATTGGTTGCTGAGGCTGGTGAGGCACCGGTTTACTCAGGAAAGTCCCGATTTATCCTGATCGTGAAACAGTGAAAACATATCGTCTGGTTCCACAAACTGCAGGGAGCGATGCTCACATCCGTTTCGGGTGCCGATTTTGATGACACCACCTACCTCCAAATTCAAATCGATCATGGGGGCCCCGCACTCGCACATTTCATGCACTGGAAATGGATTGTGACAGTGGGGACAGAAAAAAAGGGCAACGGAGTCTTTGATGTCATCCACATCCTCAAATTTCTTGTTGAGACTGCCGTAGATCTGGCTCAGGTAGATATTTCCCGTTTTTTCAATGACTTTGGCCCCAAGATGGATCGAGGGGAGATCATCGACCCGAACATCCGGGTTCATCAGAGATTTCTTGCAAGTCGAACATTTAACTAAAATTCTAACTCGACCACCCATGTCATTCCTCCTTGTTATTTCGTCTTAAAAAACCACTTCCTCTACGCGTGGACAGAGATAATGGCTCTGCCTTGGCTTTTTGTGTCTAAGAGTAGAAATTCCAAACTCCAAGCACCAAATAACAAATAAATCACAAATTCCAAGCATTAATTTACAAACGCCATACCAAAGGCCCCGATAGCGGGACCCTCCAGAGGCGGATAAATCTATGCTTCGCTTCGACAGGCAAGAATCTCAAATTCCAATATTCCTGTCTGCGTGCACCGCACAGGCAGGCAATGACCAAAACCTTCCAGGATAAGACATCGTTTGGATTTTCGAATTTTGGTCATTGAAATTTGCCCGCCCTGTTAAATAAATCGGAGCTTTAATGCGAAGCATTATTTAACAGGGTAAAATATTTGGGATTTGATATTTGGAATTTAAATAAGCCAATGAAACTCCAACAAAGCAAATCCCCGCTGGGGATAACCAAAGCCTGTTCCTCCATCCCGTCCTTAGGCCCTATGGTGAAGGCGGGGCCAGGATTTTTATTTATTTTTTGGTGCCGATATCCTTTAGAAATGAAAGCCGGGAAATGAAGGACTACGATCATAATACCCAAGGGCTATCAAAACGTCAATGTCCCTTTTTCATTAGGTTTCAAGGGGTTAGAATCGATCCCGGTCGGCAGGCGGGTTTTTAAAAAAACTTGACAAAATGTTTTTAAAAAAATACATTGCGAAATTTTATGTGTCGGTTCGTAAACCGCGATGTCGATGAGGTAATAATGAGTTCAGAAGGTCTTATAACG
>JAIOSR010000516.1 GCA_021107495.1 Desulfobacterales bacterium
GGCAATCCCAAGAGATTTCACTGAAGGACGTGGATACCAGGCCATTGTTTGCAAGGATCCGCGACGCCCTGTCATGGCTTTTTACCCCATATCTCTAACATACCGGCAGCATACCGAAATCAGGGTTACAAAATATGGATCATCTCCAAATTAATTGATCGATGATCAGGATTCAAGGAGTCCAGGGGTCAAGGGGTCGAGTGAAAAACTTAATAATTACGGTAAGATGAACGTAGCCCAACATTATATTGTGTCAAGTCTCTATATATTGCCTATAGATGAAATATAAGGCCGTTAAAGTAAATAATGTCATCTTTTGAGCTTTTTTTATCTAAGAGTGCTGTTCTTAAGGTAAAAAAGGATGATTAGTTTTTCTACTTAAATATCTTTTTCTTACTGATAAAACGATTAAAAAACACTTGAATCCTTGAACCCTGGAATCCTCGGCCCCTTTCTCCCAACTAATTGGGAGAAGAATCTTTTTTATGTACTTTTTACGAAATCACCAACCTTAAGAGACAAGAACTATGAATGATAAAATTGGAAGTTCCGATCAGGGGCAGGCGGGAAAACAACCTGAGACTCAGTTGATACGAAGGGGCTCGCAATCCCGAACACCGCTCAAAGCAGCAATCATCGGAGGAGGAAAGGCTTGTGATGATCTCCTGACGCTTTTAAGTAATGAAAAACTGAACCGCCTGAACATGAAAATTTTAGGTGTTGCCGACCCCAACCCTGACTCTCCGGGCATTTCTCGTGCCCGGGACATGGGCATCTTTACTACGAAAGATTTTACTGAGCTCTATACCCTTCCCGGTTTGAATCTTCTTATTGAATTGACCGGATCCATGGACGTCAGGGAACAAATTATCCGTAACAAACCTATCCATGTGAGTTCCATCGACCATCGGGGGGCCAGGCTCTTGTGGGATCTGATTCAGATCGAGGCAGAAAAGCAGAAGTTGCAAAAAGAGTCCGAACAAAAGCTTAGACAATTTCTGGAATCAGCCCATGATATTATCTGCATTAAGGATCTTGAAGGGCGGTATCTCTATGTCAACCCGGCCGCCACCGCATCTATGGGCTTATCACCTGCGAAGGCAATAGGACGGACCGATTTTGAGATCTTCCCGGAACGCTTTGCCAGGGCCATGACTGCCTATGACAGGGAGATGATTGTAAAACAAAAGACCCTGTTTTCCACTGAACGAATGCGGGTTAAAAATCAGGTCCGGCATTTTAATACGGTTCGTTTTCCTATTCTGGACGACCGGGGTCGAATGATTTCTTTTGCCATTATTGCCCGGGATATGACGGAGGAGGTCTCTCTTCAGGAAGAAGTGCGCCAGAACAAGGAGTACTTGGAGAATATTCTTGCCAACTCATCGGATATGATTATTACCACCGATCTTGAAGGTCGTATCGTTACATTCAATCCGGGTGGTGAGCGCATCCTGGGATATAAAAGAGAAGAGATCCTGGGCGCCAAAATGGAGGACTTTTGGAAGAGACCGGAGAAACGCCAAAGACTGATGGCCGAGGTTGAGGCCAAAGGTGTGGTAAATAATTATCCCGGCGTTCTTATTGCCAAGGAAGGCCATGAGGTGGAAATAAGCCTTTCCATATCCCAGTTGCGAGACAGTAAGGGCCGGGTTTTGGGAACGGTTGGGATCAGTAAGGACGTGACTGAAGAGAACCGGTTACGTCGACAGCTCATTGAACAGGAGCGTCTTGCCGCCGTCGGCCAGACCGTGGCGGGCGTGACCCATTTTATGAAAAATGTCCTGAATGGCCTTAAAGGTGGGGCCTACATGCTAAATGTCGGCCTCAAGCGGGGTGATTCCGCTCTCCTGGAAGAGGGGTGGGGAAATGTTCAAAAGGGCATAGATCGAATAAGTAAGCTCAGTTTGGACATGCTCAGCTACTGCCGGGACAGAAAGCCCAATCCCGTGCCGACTGACCCCTTGAAACTGGCGCGGGAGACTGCCGAGATATTATCCAAATCAGCAGAACAGGAAGGCATTGAAATACTCTGCCACGGGGATGACGGTCCTCCTGTAGCTCTGGATCCTGACACCATAGGTCGCGCCCTTTTAAATCTGATCTCTAACGCAATGGATGCTTGCAGGGAAAAGTCCTATGACCCTGAGGAAACGCCACTCGTGGAGATAATGGTCAAAAGAGATAAAAAAGATTTTTTGTTTTTGGTAAAGGACAATGGTGTGGGAATGAATGAGGAGGTTCGCAAAAGGCTTTTTACCCGGTTTTTCAGCACGAAGGATGCCGGGGGTACGGGATTAGGGCTAAGCGTAACACACAAGATTGTGGAAGAACACGGAGGGGCCATTGAGGTGGAATCATCACCAAGGCATGGCTCTACCTTCACCATCGTGTTTAAAGGTGTCTGCCCTGAAAATCAGGCAGGAGATACCTCAAAGCAATAGTGACTGTTTAATTGCTGTATAACCAAACGGTTTGATCGAGGATTATCGGCCTTCCACAGGATGTAACCATGGCCGTGGGCATCAACGCCTTGTGCCCATTTTTTCATTTTGTTTCGTAACCGGGATCCGGGCTCAGGCGCTCGAAAAAGGAGGTTGCCGGTCTTCCAGACAGAGCCCACATGAACTTCGTGACACTCAAGACCCATTACGGCATTGACTTCTATCTGTTTAACAGGATAAGCGAGAGACATGATTTCAAATGGGTATAATGACTAAGGCTTAATGTGAATTTATGAAATATTTTGTACTCAGGTTGTCAGGTTCACGGTTCAGGGTTTCAACTCAGAGACATGAACCATTGTCCATGCTAAAACCATTCAACCGGCTCAGAAAAAACCTGAATTCAACAGTCTACCGTTCAGAAAAGAACAATTGAACCGTGAACCTGGAACTTTGAACCTGTGTATTTACTTTTTTAATATTTTTGTAGCACCCGCACCGCACCCTGTCAAGGAGATGGCCGTTAAGGAAGAATTTTGACTTGTCATTGAATGAACATTCGTGTTATTTTTGTTTAAATGAATTTTTTTATGGATTTTTGTAATTATCACAGTGTTTTTTTCACGGAAATACCTAAACATTAGGGAGGGCGTCATGGCTGAAACCAGTGTATTGATTATTGATGATGAAAAGGAAAATGTTCGTTATTTAACCACTATTTTGGAAGAAAACGGGTTCAGGGAAATATACAGTGCCTTTGACGGTGAGGAAGGTCTGAAAAAGGTTAAGGAAGTCTCGCCCGGTCTGATTCTTCTGGATTTGCGCATGCCCAAAAAAAGCGGGATATCCGTCTTCAACGAACTCAAGAAATCCCCAGACCACCAGGATATACCCGTTATTATCCTGACAGGCGAGGGTGGCTTCTTAAAGCATTTAGCCGAGTTGCGTGACTTCCACGAGGAAGGCGAAGGTCTGGAAGGAAAGCCTACAGAAGAAATATTAGGCCGTTTTATTGCTGCCCGACCCGATGCTTTCCTGGAAAAGCCCATTGAACCGGAGCCTCTTATGGCTACTATACGCCAGGTTCTGATCACTCTGGAGGAGGTGCAGGAAAAGCGGAGTAAAGAGGTGAATGAATTGCGTTCACAAAAGCTTCTGGCAGGTATTGTTTTTAAAGGGAATTCTTTTGAAAGCGACGAAACGAGCCGGAATCATCTTTCTGCCGTGGCAGCCAGATTGGCGATGCCGAATGCAACTCTGCCGGATAACTTTGCGTGGCGCACGGCAGACAATAAAGACGTACCCATGAATAAGGAGGATGTGCTTTCCTTTCAAGGGGCAATAACGGACTGGGTATATAATCTGTACAATGCCTCATGGAAACATAAGTCAGCTATTGCTGCATTGACGAGCATCGAGGATGCTGAAAGCTATGACATTCAGAAGGACTGGCCGGAAGATACACTTTAGTGTGACCCCGGCGGTTTGTTGCGTGTATGTGCCACTGCTGTGACGATTTCTTAAGAGCGACAATCTTAAACCTATTTGCCTTATCTAAAACCCCGTTTCTCCTTGTGAAAAATGGGGTTTTGTCTTTACAGCCTGTAAAAAATGCCGACAAA
>JAIOSR010000147.1 GCA_021107495.1 Desulfobacterales bacterium
CATGGATTTCAGTGATCTTTCCATCGAAGAATCCGAATCAGATGAAGCGACCTTGGTGGAATTTGAAAAAGAGGAACTGGCAATGGATCTTGATGATTTATTGCTCGAGGAGACCGAGCCCGAGGAGGAAGTCCCTTCAGAAGGGATTGCATTGGATACAGGGGAACTGGTCACTTCGGAGATTGATATGGAGAAGCTTGGGGACTCGGACGATACGGAAGATTTTGAACTGGAATTAGAGACATTGGAACCGGAAGACAAGTGATAAAATCGCTTTCGCGATTTTATGAAACGAGGCTACGCCGTTGTATAAAAAAAGGGAATCCCTAAGCGATAACTTGATGATTCAGCTACGAAGAAGGTGAGGCCTTTTCAATGGCAAGTGCTACTAGTCCGCTCAAAGCATTAAGCAGCAGCAGGTCCTCTTTTCGAAATCCGTAGGGTGCCCTAATCGAATCAACATAGATGACACCCCATATTTCTGCATTGCTTATCATGGGAACACACATGATGGAGCCCATTTGCATTGTGCTCATGCTGTCTGATAAGTTATCAGGGTTTTCATAGTTTATGTTGGACATCCGGATCGGCTTGTGATCCCTAATGACCTGTTTCACCACTGATCGGCTGTAAATCTCACCGCCTTTCGCTATACCCTCTCTTGCATTGGAAATTACTTTCCTTATTTCCCTTTTATGAATGTCGTAAAGCAGGATGGCTGATGTGTCTATCCTTGGCAGGGTTTCCATGAGGTAATCCACGACCTTTTCGAGAAAAGCATAAGTGCCCGGTGACTTTCTGAGAAGTTCTGATACTTTGTAAATTAATTCAAGGTCCTTGCTCGATCGAGATCGTCGTTCTCTGGTTTTTTGGTCGTCTTCACCGGAATCGTCTTTGTGCTGCCTCGACTCTGAGATTTTGGCATCCAAACCCTCAGTCGGGGGAAGTTCATCCAGCCGGATAACGGTATGTCCGATGGAGATGATATCTTTTTCCTCCACCTCAAAGCCTTCGCCCGGTTCAATCGGCTCACCATTGATCATTGTGCCGTTTGTGCTTCTTAAATCCTCAACAAAAATTTTTTTACCGATCCTGAAGACTTTCAAATGTTTTCGGGAAATGGCTTTGTCTTTTATTTGAATATCATTCTTTGCTGACCTGCCGATAAAGGCCGTCTCTCCCTTAATTTCAAAATTTCGACCTAACATGGGTCCTTTAATTACTACAACTCTGGGCATAACGGATTCCTCGACTCATGATGTGTGCCGACATAAGTCAGATTCTTTGATCCGGTTCAAATTTCGTGTAACATTTTATCACTTTATCATCAAATTTCAATCTTTAGTTTCATGTTACCTGATCCTGTCCTGATGCATATTGTCCTTGCTTACAAATTGATATTACAGTAAAATCATTAGAGTTGCGCTTAACGGGTGCAAAGTTTACACACCTAAGATGATTTTAAACCTGACTTTTTGAAAATTTAATAAGATGTCACAAAAATAATCATGAGAAAACGTGCGGAAACCTTGAATCGTAAGAGTTTTAATAATATTAACCCGCGTTGTTTATGCAACGTTAAGGGAAATTTGAAAGGAGGAACACATGTTTGATCTTATAAAAAAATCCATGTCCGTCGGCTTGGGGCTGGCTTTTTTGACCAAAGAAAAGATTGAGACCATTGCAAAAGAACTTTCGGAAAGAGGGGAGCTTGAAAAAAAGGACGTAAAAAAATTCATTGAAGATCTTTCAGAAAAATCAGAGGAGGCCAAGAAAAAGGTAGATGGTCGAATAGAAAAGATAGTAAAGGCCGTCCTTGAGAAAGTGAATCTTGTCTCCAGAGACGATTTTTTGAAATTGGAAAAGCAGGTGAAACAGATGAAAAAGGCCCTGAAAGAAGAGAAAGACAAAGAATAGATGCTGAGTATTCGAAAAATTGGCGTCATTGGACGTACCTACCGTCATCTCAATCGCTACAGGCAGATCCTGCGCGTACTTTTCAAGTACGGTTTCGGGGATCTTGTAGACATCCTGAAGATAGAGCAGTACCTGGAAATCGGCCTACAGATGATTTCCAGAAAACGCCGGGAAAAGATTGAGAAACTAACCAGGGCGGAAAGGCTCAGGATGGCCCTGGAAGAGCTCGGCCCGACTTTTGTAAAGATGGGCCAGATACTTTCAACCCGCCCGGACCTCATTCCCTTTGAATACATAAAGGAACTTTCAAAACTTCAGGATCAGGTCCCGCCGTTTCCTTATGATGATGTGAGGGAAACCATAAAATCAGAGACCGGGAAATTACCGAAAGAGCTATTTAAGCACTTTGACGAAAGGCCGCTTGCCGCCGCGTCCATCGGCCAGGTGCACCGGGCGACACTAAAGGATGGCGAAGCGGTAGTGGTTAAGATTCAACGGCCGGGTATCCATAAGATCATTGAGGTTGACCTTGAAATAATGCTTCATTTGGCAGGCCTTATGGAACGGCACCTGGAGGAGCTGGAAGCATACCGGCCGAGCCGAATCGTTGAGGAATTCGCGAGGTCTCTTGAAAAGGAGATAAACTACAAGACCGAGGCCTCACATATTGAGCGTTTTGCCAGGCAGTTTATGGATGATGAAACCGTCCATATCCCCAAGGTCTTTCGTCAAATGAGCACGCAACGTATCCTGACCATGGAGTATGTCCAGGGGATCAAGGCCTCGGAGGTGGAACGTCTTCAAAAGGAGGGTTACGATCTACCGGAAATTACAAGACGCGGCACCGGTTTGATCATGAAGCAGATTTTTGACTTCGGTTTCTTCCATGCCGATCCCCATCCCGGAAACATCTTGGCTTTACCGAACAATGTGATTGGACTGCTTGATTTTGGAATGGTGGGGCGTATCAGCCGTCAGGAAAGGGAGGCCTTTAGCGATCTGGTCACTCAGGTAGTTCGTGGGGACGAAAAAAAGGTCGCTGACGCCGTTTTAAATCTCACCGATTACGATAAGGACCCTGACAGGAGCGAATTTGAAAGGGATTTTGCCGAACTTATTGACCGGTATTTATATCGTCCTTTGAAGGAATTAGAAATTGGTAGATTACTTCAACAGCTCTTAGAGATACTCACAAAGTATCGCCTGAGGTTAAAACAGGATTTGTTTCTTATGATGAAGGCGCTCAGCACGGTCGAGGGTCTTGGCGCCATGCTGGATCCTGATTTTCAACTCTTAAAACAGGCCGAGCCCTATATTCGACACATCCAGTTGCGGCGGTTTAATCCGAAGACTATTGCCGGAGATATGATTGACACCGGTTCCGAATTATTTACCCTCCTGAAAGAGATTCCAAGGGAGGTGCGCGGAATTCTCAAGCAGGCAAAGGAAGGCAAGGTTAAAATAGAGTTTGAGCATAAGGGGCTTGAACCGATGCTTTTCACCCATGACCGTACCAGCAACCGCATTGCCTTTGCCATTGTCCTTGCAGCCCTTATTATCGGGTCTTCCCTCATCACCCTTTCCGATATTCCTCCAAAATGGAACGACATCCCAATTATTGGTCTTGCGGGGTTCATTATCGCAGGTGTCATGGGGTTCTGGCTACTGGTAACAATCCTGAGGGGCGGAAGGATGTAGGAAGACCATTTCAGGATACCCAATATTTGATAACCACGTAAAAAGTCAGGATATCGAATCTTTGATTCTTATAACCACCTTATATTACTGAGATTTGTTTTTTATTTTTGCGTATTTTGTCCACCCTCCGTAGCAGAGCTACTGCGGAGGACGG
>JAIOSR010000056.1 GCA_021107495.1 Desulfobacterales bacterium
AAACACTCTTTGCACCTGTTTTGGGAAGAATTTCTTTCTGCACAATTGCTTTTGCCTCAGAAGAGTTATTTACAAGAAAAACCTCAAAGTTATTTTCTTCCAGAGATTTCTTAAGAGCTTCAAGGCGGATCTTCCAATAGTTTTCGATAGGCTTGTCCATGTGTTCCTCCTGTACTGCCGAATCGATTAATTTTTTCAGAATCAGAGCCCCTTTCTGGGGCGCAAAGGATAGCATGTTTAATGCCTCGTCAACCCTCTTTCCACGGACCTGATCCATGACCAGGCGAATCTTCCGAGGTGAAATCCTGACAAATTTTGCGACTGCATTAGTTTCCATTTTAACTCTTCAAATCAGATTAAGCGATCAGGTATCAGCGATTAGCTATCAGCAAAAAGAGAAAATAGACTCACCGGGACTATCCCGGGTTACTTTTGCTGAAACTGCCTGCTGAAAGCTGAGAGCTTGGATTATTTTTTCTTGCCTTTCAATCTAGTTTTTTTGTCTCCGGCATGCCCGTAAAAGGTCCTGGTCGGGGCAAACTCACCAAGTTTGTGTCCCACCATGTCCTCAGTCACAAACACGGGCAGAAATTTCCTTCCGTTGTGGACCGCAAATGTCAGGCCGACAAACTCAGGAAGAATGGTTGATCTGCGGGACCAAGTCCGGATAATCTTTCTGCTCATCGTCTCTGCCGATTGCTCTACTTTTTTCAATAAATGCCCATCGACAAACGGTCCCTTTTTCAGTGATCTTGGCAAGGCATTTCCTCCTGTTTTAAGTCATGAAATCGCTTCACGACTTCATAACTACTTGTTTCGTCTCTTCACAATAAGTCTGTCACTCGCCTTTTTTACCCTGGTTTTATAACCCTTGGTCGGGACACCCCAAGGTGTCACGGGATGACGTCCACCAGAGGATTTCCCTTCTCCTCCACCGTGCGGGTGATCAACCGGGTTCATGGCAACCCCTCTTACATGGGGCCTTTTCCCCAACCAGCGATTTCGCCCGGCTTTGCCGATGGATATATTTTCATAATCCAGGTTACCGATCTGACCGATTGTGGCCTTGCAGTCCTGAAGGACCATTCGTACTTCGCCGGATGGAAGTTTAATCTGGGCGTACTTGCCTTCTTTGGCCATTAATTGAGCGTAACTTCCCGCACTCCTGGCCAACTGTCCGCCATGTCCTATATTCAGCTCAATATTATGGACATGTGTTCCCAGGGGGATCTCCCTCAAAGGAACCGTGTTGCCTGTTCTGATTTCCGCACCCTTTCCGGATAATATTTGATCTCCCACCTTAAGATTCTTGGGAGCCAGGATATACCTCTTTTCTCCATCTACATAATACAAAAGGGCTATATTGGCGGAACGGTTAGGATCGTATTCTATAGAAGCCACCTTCGCAGGGACGCCATCCTTGTCCCTTTTAAAATCAATAATTCTGTACATGCGTTTATGGCCGCTGCCCCTGTGTCGCACGGTTATACGGCCCATGGAATTCCTGCCACCGGTATTCTTTATGGGCCTGAGAAGGCTTTTTTCGGGCCTTTTTCGCGTTATCTCTTCAAAAGTTGAGCAACTTTGAAATCTTCTTCCCGGTGAGGTTGGCTTATTGGTCTTGATGCCCATTTCCTGCTCCGCTTTCTAATCCAGCAATCTAAATTATATTTTTTATTCTTTTCGTATCTAAAGCGGCAAAGCCGCATTTCATAAAATCGCAAAAATATTTTATTGCCTACATTCCCTCAAATATTTCAATATTTTCACCCGGCGCAAGCTTCACGATAGCCTTTTTCCAGTCAGACTTTTTGCCAAGACTCTTTCCCATCCTGCGGCGCTTTCCCCGCATGTTCATGGTCTTCACGTCTAAAACCTTTGTCTTAAAAAGGGTTTCCACAGCCTGCTTTACTTCTATCTTGTTGGCCCGTCTATGCACCTTGAAGGATATCTGATTTACCCCTTCTTTCAACAGACCCGACTTTTCTGTGACATGCGGCTCCTTGATGACCTGAAAAATATCCACTATAAAACCAGCGCCTCCTGTATCTTTCCTATGGCCGATTGTTCCAGAAAAAGGTGATCATATTTCAAGATATCATAAACGTTAAGTCCCTGATATCGCATTACTTTTACCCATGGCACATTCTTTGATGATTTTTCCAGGTTTACGGATTTATCCTGAGTCACGATCAGCGCTTTGCTTACATCAAAGCCTTTCATAACCCCTACGAATTCCTTTGTCTTGATCTCTGGAAGCTCAAAATTATCCAATACAATGAGGTGTTCGGACTGTACCTTATCCGTTAAGGCCATCCTCAGCGCAGCCTTTTTCACCTTCTTGGGAACCTTGTTAACATATTTATGCGGAACCGGACCGAAGGCAGCGCCTCCCCCTCTTCTTACGGGAGAAGAAGCTGAACCGACCCTTGCACGACCGGTCCCCTTCTGTCGCCAGAGTTTTGCCCCCGAACCTTTCACTTCTGAACGGCCTTTGGCAACAGCAGATCCAGACCTGTGGCTGGCAAGCTGGCTAATCACAACCTGATGAAGTATATGCTTCTTTATTGGAACATCAAATATTTCATCTTTAAGTTCCACTTCGGAGATTTTTTCATTTTTAAGATTGTATACATGTAAGACTGTCATCTCTTGCCTCTTGCCGTTCAACAGGCTTCCTGATAAAAATTTTGGTCTGCGTTCTCGGTAGGAATTCTATACAAAGTAATCTTCATATTTTCTTTCCTAAAGATCCCCATCCCCGCAGCCCGCGGGACCAAAATCATTACCAGAAAGTCTATAAATCTTCGTACACATCAGACCTTGGAAACCTCAACCGGGCTGTTGGGACCTCCGGGTACGGCCCCCTTAACCAGAACCACATCCATTTCAGGCCTTACGTCCACGACTTTTAGATTCTTGATTGTCACGCGCTGATATCCCATCCTGCCGGGGAGTTTCTTCCCTTTATTAACCCGTCCCGGTGTGGCGCTACACCCTATTGAACCGGGAATCCTGTGTGAACGGGATCCGTGGGTCTTTCTCCCTCCGGAAAACCCCCATCTCTTCATGACACCGGCAAATCCTCTACCTTTGCTTATACCGCTAACATGAACCACATCCCCGACATTAAAGATGTCTGATTTGATTTCCTGGCCCAGTTCAAAACTATCCGAATCCTCGACCTCGATTTCCCTCAGATGGGCAAAACAGTCTTCACCGGCAGACTTGAAATGACCCAAGCGGGCCTTGTTCACTCGGCTTTCCTTCTGTGTTCCAAAACCCACCTGGATTGCATTATACCCTTCCTTTGTATTCGTCTTTTTCTGAATCACCATGCAGGGCCCAAGCTTTAGAACACTCACAGGAACAGATTTCCCTTCATCAAGGAAATATCTTGTCATGCCTAATTTTTTACCAAAAAGCTTATTGACCATAAAATAGTAGCTCCAACTTGATCATCGTAGTCCTGCCAAACACGGGATTATTATATGGGAATTTCCTTTTAAACGGCAAAGCCGCATCACATAAAACCGCATTATTTTATAGCTTAATCTCCACGTCCACCCCGGCAGCCAAGTCAAGCTTCATGAGTGCATCAACGGTCTGCTGGGTGGGCTCCAGTATATCCAATAAACGCTTGTGGGTTCTTATTTCAAACTGTTCTCTTGACTTTTTGTTAACGTGAGGAGATCTCAGGACACAATATTTATTAATGACTGTAGGAAGAGGAATCGGTCCTGCAACTCCCGCCCCTGTCTCCTTTGCCGTCTCCACTATCTCCATGGCCGATTGATCCAACAATTTATGATCATAAGCCTTTAAGCGGATCCGGATTTTCTGGTTAGTTATCATGTCCTTTTCCCCTATTCGATAATTTCACTGATGACACCGGCACCAACAGTCCTTCCGCCCTCACGAATAGCAAACCTCAATTCCTTCTCCATAGCTATCGGCGTGATTAAATTCACCTCCATCGAAACATTGTCCCCGGGCATCACCATCTCAACTCCTTCCGGTAACGTCGTCACACCGGTCACGTCCGTCGTCCTAAAATAAAACTGCGGCCTGTATCCATTAAAAAACGGGGTATGGCGACCACCTTCCTCTTTCGTCAGGATATATGCCTCAGCTTTAAATTTCGTGTGCGGAGTTA
>JAIOSR010000536.1 GCA_021107495.1 Desulfobacterales bacterium
ATTATTAAGTCTTTCACTCGACCCCTAGACCCCTGGACTCCTTGAATCCTGATCATCGATCAACTAATCTGGAGATGATCCTCATTTTATAACACCGGGCAAAAAATTCTGGCTCCTCACAAGAATCTGTTGGTAATAATTTGTGTTCAAAGGAAAAGGGATATGAGATCTTTTCCGAGTGACTGTCGGGAGGCCTTCGTCATTTCACTGGGTTACGGAATGGGGGACCCCCTGGCCCCGAGCCAGAGGCGAGGGGAACAGGGAGGGGGGAGGCATCACCCGTCCGTAACCCTTTGAAATGACCAGGCCGTGAGACCCGGAATCGAGGAAAAGACCTCATAACCCGCTCATAGGACATAACTGCTGTTACAATTCTAACAATATGATTATAAACAATTGTAATTTCAATCTGTTACCCAATTTTTTATTGAACCTTGGCCCACAGATTCTAATTAGGAGCCAAATAAGGTTTCCTTTTTTTATCCCATCACTTTATAATAAGGCAAGAAATTTAGGAGCCTGATCGATGTACAAATATTTCTTCAGACCCTTCAACCTCGTACCCCTTGTTCTTTGCATCCTCTGGCTGCTCCCCTACCAGGCAGCAGGAGAGGAAAAAGCCCTCAAAGATGTCCGTGCCGCCATCCTGGCAGGCACATGGTATCCCGGAACCCCGGATGCCTTGGCCAGAACCGTTCAGGGCTACCTGTCAGACGCCCGGACCCCTTCTCCGGATGGGATGCTAAAGGCCATTATCGTTCCCCATGCCGGGTACAGGTATTCCGGGGGAGTTGCCGCCTATGCCTACCGTCTCCTTCAAGGTAGCCGGTTTACGCGGGTTATCCTTATAGGTCCGAGTCATCGCGTGGCCTTCAGGGGTGTATCGGTCAATCTTCAGTCTGCCTATAAAACCCCACTTGGCACGGTGCCCGTTGACCGGGAAACAGGAAGGAAGCTTTTAGATACGGGCCCGAATATCCGGTGGCTCAGAAAGGCCCATGCCCTCGAGCATTCCCTGGAAATCCAGTTGCCTTTCCTTCAAACGGTTCTTCAAGACTTTCAAATCGTCCCCATCGTCATGGGCGAACAGGATATGAAGACCTGTTCCGACTTAGCCGATACATTGATTCAGGTCCTGGGCGATTCCCCGGAAACCCTGGTCCTGGCCAGCACCGACCTTTCACACTTTCACAATTACGAGCAGGCTAAGGACCTGGATCTCAAGTTTATCGAACAAGTTCAAAGGTTCGACCCTGAGGGTCTTTTAAAAGACCTGCTCTCCGGAAAATGCGAGGCCTGCGGCGCAGGACCGGTGATAACGACTTTGCTGACGGCGCGCAAGCTGGGAGCCGATAATGCGGTGATCCTCAAGTATGCCAACTCAGGGGATGTCACCGGTGACCACACTCGTGTTGTGGGGTATTTTTCCGCGGCCCTTGTGACAGGCAAATGAATGGAAATTCCAAATAGCAAACAGAAAAAAGATGAACATCGAACATCGAACGCTCAACATCGAACGTCGAAAATAGATGTCGCTTCGCTCCGTGTTTTTAATAAAATTGAAACGCCGAAGGCGGACCATAATTCGATGTTGGAAGTTCGATGTTCGATGTTGGACGTTCGCTTTTAATCCGGTTTTGGTCATTGAATATTGGATTTTGGAATTTATTTGTAATTTGGTGCTTGGAATTTGTATTTTTTGGCACAACACTCAAAGGTAGAGCCATTATCACTGACCACGCTCCCCGAGTCGGAGTCCCAGGGAGAAACGGTTTTCTGTTACGAAGTAAAATCACAGCATCTGATATGGGTCCACATCCAAAACAAGATTTACTCCACTCGTTTGAAGGCCCTTTTTATAACGCCCCTCAATCTCAGTCAAAAAATGCTGCAAAAGCGAAACGCTTTTACTCTTGATCAGGACCTGCCAGCGGTGTTTTCCTTTTAATCTCGAAATCGGGGCCTCGGCCGGGCCCAGGACCTGAATTTCCTTTCCCCTTTTGGGCCACTTCTTGAGAATACCCCTGACATCCATGCTGAACCGGTGGACGGCCCCGGCTGTCTTTTCCTTGTTATTTCCCTTAAGCCTCAAACATGCCAGATGGGAAAACGGCGGGTAACCCAATTGCCCTCTCAGCTCTATTTCTTTCTCGAAAAATGACGGATAATCGTGTGCCGTTGCCGTGCGGATTGCATAGTGATCAGGGTTAAAGGTCTGAATAATCACTCTTCCTCTTCGATTTCCCCGCCCTGATCTTCCGGCTACCTGAGAAAGGATTTGAAAAGTTCGCTCCCCGGCCCTGAAGTCGGGGAACCCTAATGAAAGGTCGGCAGCAATGACACCCACCAATGTAACTTCCGGAAAATCGTATCCCTTGGTGATCATCTGTGTGCCCACAAGCATATCTGTTTCATGGTCGCTGAACCTCTTCAGGATCCGAATGGCCTCCCCTTTTCGGCGGGTACTGTCCTTGTCCATCCTGCCTATTCGTGCATTCGGAAAAAGCTCTCTCAGCTCATGTTCAAGTTTCTCGGTTCCAAATCCATAGGATCTCAAGCCCTCACGACCGCATGAAGGGCATTTTACCCTTGTTCCGGAATAGAAGCCGCAGTAATGGCACGATAATTGATCCTCCTTCAGATGATAGGTCAGCGTCACATCGCAGTTGGGACAGCGGACTGTCTGGCCGCAGGATCGGCAGAGAAACAGGCGATGAAAGCCCCTCCGGTTCAAAAAAAGAATGGTCTGATTGCCCGCGGTCAGGTTTTTGCCAAGCGCGTCAATAAGCTTCGGGCTGAGGATGGGTTTTTCGGATTGCTCATCCTCCGGGGGCTTCATATCCACGATCTCGACATCGGGCATGGGCCGCGCCTCAACCCTTTCCGGCATGGAAAGCAGATGATATCTGCCTGAAATCGTGTTCTGAAAGGACTGAACCGACGGTGTCCCTGAACCCAGAACCACCAGTGCCTTCTCCATCCTGCCTCTGAGAACGGCAGTATCCCGTGCCTGGTAACGGAAGTTGCTCTCCTGTTTATAGGCTGAATCGTGCTCTTCATCAACGACAATAAGGCCCAGCCTGGGCAAGGGAGCAAACAGGGCCGAACGTGCCCCGATTACCAGATCCACTTCTCCCGTGGCCATCCGCATCCACTGGTCATAACGCTCACCCCGGCTCAAGCCGCTGTGATAAATGGCGACCTTCTCGCCCAAACGCGACCGGAAAATACTCTCCATGTAGATGGCAAGTGATATTTCAGGGACCATCAATATGGCCTGCCGGCCAAAGCTGAAAACATGCTCTACTGCCCTGTAGTAAACCTCCGTCTTGCCGCTGCCGCTCACACCATGAAGCAGGCATGAAGAAAAGACCTTTTTATCGAGACATGCCCTGATATGCAAAAGCGCCCGTCTTTGTTGTTCAAAGAGTTCAACGGGTTCGGGAGACGGAAATATAATTTTACCGGCAGGGTTCCTGTACACAGGCCCTGAGTAACTTTCCAGTACGCCTTTTTTTATCCATTTTAGGGCGAGATATGACCCGTTGGCAAACGCACCCTTCAGATCACTTAATAACAGGGGTCCGGGGCTAAAAGCCTCAGTTAAGAACTCAACCTCATTTATTGTCTTTGATAAAGCTCTACTTTCGGAAAGGACCGGCTGCAGGTCCATACCCTCCTTCGGTCTGACGAACTTACGCATCAGGGGTCCGGCCTGTCGCTTGCTCAGCCGGTCCAGGATGGTTATCCATCCTTTCTTATTAAGGTCATTGAATACTTTCAGGGGGTGGGGAAGGCGTTTGCCCGCATGGTCCTTTAGCCACAAAAGGAGTCTTCTTTCCTCGTCATCGGGGGACAGGGTGGGCAAGACTTTCAATCCCTTTTCAGTCAAAAGGGCCGTCTTGTAGGGCTTAATATTAAGGCCACCGGGCAGGGCTGACTCAATTACCCTGCCAATGGGGTGTATGTAGTAGCGGGCCATCCACTCAAAGAGAGGCACGGCCTGTTTATGGAAAAGGGGTTCGGGGTCGAGGACTTCCGATATTTTTTTAAGGGTTTGATCATGATCCCGGGGTATTTTTTCCAAAATGTACCCGGTGACATTTCGGTTTTTAAAAGGAGCCAGAACCCGTTGCCCCACATTGGCTTTAGACGCAAGATGTTTTGGGACCGCATAGGAAAAGGTCCCCTTTACGGGAAGTGAGACAGCTACTCTGACACATGGCAGTTCTTCATCATTTTTCAATTGCTGGATCTCTATAGCTCGTTGAAGCAAGCAATGATACCTTTTCTTTCACTCCGGGTCTCCCGGCCTGTCGAAGATCCCGCTATGCGGGGATCATTTCAAAACGGTAAAGTGTTCCCAATTGCTCTAACTGGGTATGCAGTTCGCTCAACCTCATATCGTCTGTGAGGCCAACACATGAAAAGACACTTGAATATCGAACACCGAACAAGAAATTTCGAACCGCAGAAGTTAAAACACTTCGACATTCGA
>JAIOSR010000468.1 GCA_021107495.1 Desulfobacterales bacterium
GACCCGTGCAAAAAACCGCTGCTACTTCATCTGGGGTCGCTTTAATACGGCTGAGACTTCCGCCCCGGCTTACCTTCTTCACTCGCCTGAATCATGGGAAGAAAGAGATATTGTTGATGCTACCGCCAAAAAATTTGCAGGGTTAAGTGATGAAGATGTGCTTTCGGGCCTGAGAATTGCCGTTGACAAGGCCGGAGGAAGCATCGGGCTATCTGATATGCCGGCAGGCCGGGCCGGCGAGGCATATACTCCGTTGCCCGGCAGCAAAACCGCCTTGAGTTGCCGTGAGTTTTCAGGAGACATAGACCGGCTGTGGCGCATCTCAAGTTTTTCATCTCTCATATCAGGCCGGACCCATTTGGACGAAACCGCCGACCGGGACGCAATCATTTCCCCTGACGGCCGGGATCGGGAAGGCCTTGAGGAACCGGTGATAAGGGAAAAGTCTTTGAACATATTCTCCTTTCCAAAAGGAACAAAGCCGGGTTCCTTTCTGCATGACATATTCGAGCACCTGGACTTTGCAGAGAAAGAACCTGCCGTGATGAAAAACCTGGTGGCCGATAAACTCAATGAATATGACTTTAAATCTCATTGGCTGGACACCATCTGTGACATGGTCACGAATGTCCTTGTAACACCACTGGATTTTGCAGCAAAAGGGCCGGTGCTTTCATCTATCGGGAATGAGGACCGCCTAAATGAACTGGAATTCTATTTTCCCCTGAAGACCGTGAATCCTGAAAAGCTTAAAAAAATATTTCAGTCACATTCCGGATCTTCGCCTATAAAGGATTTTCCGGAGACCCTGGGAATGCTTCAATTCGCCCCGACAAAGGGTTTTATGCGGGGATTCATGGATCTGGTTTTTCTGTGGCATGGCCGGTACTATCTTGTGGACTGGAAATCCAATTTTTTAGGGGATAACCCGAAAGATTACAACCGGGAAGCAATGGCGTCGGCCATGACAAAGGAATGCTATGTCCTGCAATATACCATTTACACTTTGGCCTTGGACCAGTATCTGAGGGTGCGTATGCCCGGTTACAGCTATGAAAAAAACTTCGGCGGTGTCTACTACATTTTCCTGCGCGGAGTGAAACCCGAAATGGGACCCGGGTTCGGCATATACAGGGATGTGCCGTCACCTGAATTGATGGAGGGTCTTAGGAAAGGATTGATGGAAACAGGTTAAAACCCCTTCCCCCATTTGAAGTTAATTCAAATGGTTCCACCCTCTCCGAGCCGGAGGCCCACATTCCCGCGGTGCGGAATTGATGGACTTTTTACGAGTCCATCAAATTAGGTTTCTAAAGTTTTTTCGGCCAGTTTGCCAGCCGATGCTTGCTCATTCCTTTACCCGCTGAATCCCTAATAATTTTTAATACATTGATCAAGTATTTTCGGGTATCAAAAGGATGAATGATATCCTGGAGCCAGTATCCCCGGGCGGCAGGGTAAGGAGAAGTATCCAGATCCATCAGTTTTCTCGTTTTTTCTCTTTCCTCTTTAGGAAGCTTCGGATTTACGACATCTGCTGCGATGTCAGAATCGAGAAAACTCAGAATTCCGGTAGGCCAGGAGACGGAGAAATCATATCCCGAGCCGAGGAGACTCATATTCATCATTGCCTGACCATAGTTTTTTTGTATCACAATTGAAATTTTCGGCACAGTTACCTGAAAGAGTGCTTGAAGATTATTGACGACCCGAGATCCTACTCTTCTGCGCTCTGCTTCTTTTCCGGTTAGGTGACCCGGGGTATCTGAAAGAAATATGATAGGAATATTAAAAGAATCGCAAAGACACATAAAAGTGGTTGACTTTTCCAATGCATCCGAATCGGTGGCGCCCAACCCGACAATGGGATTGCTGGCGATAAACCCCACAACCTCACCATTGATCCTGGCAAGGCAAGTAATAAGCATCGCACCAAATTTAGGCTTTAACTCGAAGATCTCTCCGCCGTCGACAATGCATTTGATAATTATGTGCATGTCATAAGCACGCCGTCTGTTATCGGGAAATTTATCCAGGATTTTTGCCATCCGTTCTTCAGATCCTTCAGGAACGGGGCGCACCGCTGCAAATTCTTCGTTATCTGACGGCATGTAATCAAGATACTTCCTGATGATCCTGAAACAGTCATCTTCATCCTCTACCACCTGGTCATTCATGCCGGTTACCTTTGAATGCAGTTCCCACCCCCCCATTTCTTCAGCCGCATGACTATCCCCAATGGCTCTTGTCAAAGCTCTCGGTCCTGATACGGCAATAGAACTTCCTTTAACCTGGACAACGAAATCAGCTAAGCACGCCTGAAAATCGGCCACTCCGTGACAATCTCCCATGGCTGCAAACACATAGGGATATTCCCTGTAATGGGTGTACTCGGGCCAGAGGGTATCTGTTCCACCACCTCCAAATTTAAATACTCCATCCGAACCCTGAACATCCGGCACTCTTCCTCCTCCGGCCTCACCCAACCAAATAAGGGGTATTTTATATTTGCTTATCTGGGTCTTAAACTGGAGCATCTTTTTCAAGTTGATCTCTGCGTTTGTGGAAGCTAATACGGTAAAGTCATTGGCTATGATCCCTACTCTTCGACCATCAATAAGGCCATACCCAAGGATGAGCCCGTCGGCAGGGGTCTTATCCGCCATCCCCGGCCAATTTGATGTGCAAAAAAGCCCGAATTCCATAAAGGAATCCGGATCGAGTAGTTTGTCGATACGTTCCCTGGCCGTTAGCCTCCCTTTATCGTGTTGGCGTTTGACCCTTGACGGCCCGCCTTGTTGTAATGCCTTCTTTTTTCTTTTTTCGTAGTCATCTAATATTTCTTTATTACTCATTTAAAAACCTCGTTTTTCATGAATTCCTAAGGGGAACCTGTCAGATTCCATGATATTTGGTCATGATAAAGGGTTGCAGTTACGACGATCTAATCGCCTGCCGACAATTGGTATTCGGCCTTTGATACGCAGCCGTTTGACATTTCGGGTTCATCCGGTTAATGAGTGCGCCTCAACACGACACATGATTGCGAAGTTGAAGGTTGAAGCGGTCTTTTCGTAGTGACTGCTGGAAGGCTTTCGTGATTTCAGACTGTTATGGGATGGGGGACCCCCTGGCTCCGACGCTCCGAAGGAGCGGAGGAGAACAGTGGAGGGGGGAGGCATCACCCGCCCATAACTGCTTGAAATCACCAGGCCGAGAAGCTCGGAATCGAAGAAAAGACTGCTTTAACCTTCCCATCTGCCAACTTCATATGCGAACAGTTTCGCAGTACACATTTACCGGATGATCCGCTATTGCGGCTCCACCGAACGCGAATGTTAGATTCCGATAATTTATATCTTTTCAAACAGTTGCATATAAAAATGCTCATTAACTTCAATAACTTCCCCTGGGATAAACGAAAGTTTTTGCCTTAATTCCTCAGGAGAGGATCGCATTTCTATAGGAGGACCAAAAGGAGCGTTTTCCTTTTTTATATTTACGATAGCCAGTTTAGCTCCTGGCTTTGAAATGCGTTTTATTTCTTTCTCAAAACCCGCAATCTGAGAATATGAGAATATATGAAATACTGTTGAAAGATATACTAAGTCTATGGAACATTCTTTAATTTCAGTTATTTTGGTAATATCTCCAACCAAAGCCACAATGTTGGTTTTTTCAACTTCTTTTCTTAACGTACTAATTGATACTTTGTCTGGATCAAGTGCATATATTTTCCCAGTATGTCCTACCAATGCCGAAAATTTTTTTGCCATATAGCCATTGCCACAACCGGCATCAAGGATTGTTTGACCGAGAGTTATTTTCAACTTTTTTAATATTATTTCGTCATCTAATAATCCTTCAGAAAATTTTCTTGTCTCATTCAAGAATTTCTCCTATTAATCCAAAATATTGTTCATCTGACGGGGCGGCGGCTTTTTGCCGTAGGCCTTAATGCCGTTTTTGCGCTACATTAAAAAAGGCAAACCTAATAACATTGAACTCACAACCGTCAATGCAAGTGCCGCAAAGAATGCACTCGGTATTTTCCATTTTATTGGTCTTTACCATCATTTCAACAGGAAGACTCATTGGACAGTTGTGGGAACAAGTATGACAATGGTTACACTTCTCTGAATCCGCTTTTAGTTGTAATGATGGCCACTCAAAATTGTTCCTTAATTTCCTCCCTAATATCATAAATGGGGCCATCCAACATAAATGATGGCAGAATGATCTTCTCCCAAAAATTAATGCCGGCAATACTATCAAAAATATTAGAACGCAAAGATAGGCTATGAGAGCACTTAGCTCTCCTATGGAAAAGCCATATTTCGTCTGGTAAAAAAAGTCTATTTTCTCATAACCACCACGTCTGATTGCTAATAGAACAATAGAGCTAATCCACGAAATCCAAATTATCCATTTAATGTAATCGCCCTTTGTTACTTTTTTATCTCTTGCTAAAAAAATTGCCTCCTGACACCCTGCACCAGGACAAACCCATCCGCAGTATGCCCTGCCAAGAACAAGAGCGCTTATAAAC
>JAIOSR010000498.1 GCA_021107495.1 Desulfobacterales bacterium
GCACTTCCTTTTGTTGCAGCACCCTCAATAGATCCACCTGTGTTTTCAAACTTATGTCGCCGATCTCATCCAAAAAAAGAGTGCCTTTATGGGCCATCTCAAAACGGCCTTTTTTTGTGTGTTCGGCGCCTGTGAAGGCCCCTTTTTCATAACCGAAAAGCTCGCTCTCCAGCAGGGAATCCGGCAATGCGCCACAACTGACGGCTATAAAAGGCATATAGCAGCGGTTGCTGTTTCCGTGGATTGCCCGGGCGATTAATTCCTTCCCCGTACCGCTCTCCCCGGTGACAAGCACCGTGGAATCGGTGGGAGCCACGCGGGTAATGAGGTCAAAAACCTCCTGCATGACGTCGCTTTTCCCTATGATTTCATCAAACTGATATGTTTCTTCCAGTTTCTTACGGAGCAGGATATTTTCTAAGACTAATTCCTTGTGCGCCACTATTTTTTTGATCTGCATTTCTACTTCATCAGGATCGAAGGGCTTTACCAGATAATCAAAGGCCCCTTCCTTCATGGCCTGGACAGCAGTATCCACGGTAGCATAGGCCGTCATCATGATTATATCAGCCTCCAGGTCCATCTCTTTAAATCTTTTCAAAGTTTCGAGACCATCTATACCCGGCATTTTCAGATCCAGCAAAACCACTTCAAAGGTTTTTTTCTGTGCCATGGCAATGGCCTCCTCCCCACCTGCTGCCAGACCGACCTCATACCCATCCTCCATGAGCCAGTCCTTAAGGGATTCCCGCATTGCCGCTTCGTCATCAACGACGAGGATACGGGGTTTTTTGGTCATTGGCTATCCCCTCCAAGGTTTATCCTGATCTTGCAGACCAATATCCATACCGGCAGAATCCGCTTTTGCTCTCACCAGAAAACTTTCCGCCCAAGACGGGACTGTACTTAGTCGCATCCAGATTAGTCCGACGCACTTTTCCTCGGTACAGTACTATTGAATATTTTTGAAAGTTCTCGGTTTATGAGTTGTGTCTTAATTGATAATCTCGTAAAAAGTCTCTCCTCGGCTTTTCACTCGACCCCCTGACCCTTGGACTCCTTGAATCCTGATCATCGATCAACTAATTTGGAGATGATCCTAAGCTAAAAACTACCGCGCGATCGGGAGGCGGACCTTGAACGAACTGCCCTTCCCGGGTTCGCTCTCCACCTCTATGGAACCGTCGTGCCTTGCGATAATCCCGTAAACAACCGATAGGCCAAGACCCACGCCCTTACCCTCCTCTTTTGTAGTAAAAAAAGGTTCAAAAATATTTTTCAGGTCCTTTTCGGGTATGCCGCACCCGGTATCGAAAATCAGGACCTCCAAAAATCCGTCATCCTGAGGGTAACTTGCCTTCAAAGTCAGGATGCCCCCTTTTGTCATGGCCTCTGAAGCGTTGCTCATGAGATTCAGAAGGGTCTGCTGGATCTGCTTGAAATCACATTTGACTTTGGGTAAACCCGGTTCGATCTTTTTCACCAGTCGTATCTCTTTCATTTCCAGATCATGGGAGACAAGAATGAGGGTTTTGCCTATGATGTCTTCGATATTGTTCTCCTCAATGGTCATTTTGGACTGGCGGGAAAAGGCTAAAAGATTTTTTACGATTTCTCCGCACCTGGCTGTCTCCGATTCCATGGTGCTCAGGTATCGGGAGATGTCTTCCATCCTTTTTGGAGCCAGAAGATCCCGATCCTTGAGCTTCATCAGGAGTCTGATATAGGTCAGGACTGCAGAAAGAGGGTTATTTATCTCATGGGCAATGGTGGCTGACAGTTTACCTAATGATGCAAGCTTTTCCGACCTGATGACCTGTTCCTGTACCTCCTTGAGTTCCTGTAAGGCCCTGTTGGTCCCCTCATACAGGACGGCATTATTCACGGCCATTCCTATCTGGTTTCCCACAGCAGTGAAGAAATCCACATCACCCTTTGAAAACTTCAATTCGGAACGACTGCACACACACATGACTCCCACCGACTCCCTTTCCAGGACAAGGGGTACATAGACGGTGGACTTTATTCCTTCTTCGGCAATGGAATCCACGTAAGGTTCTTCGGACCGCAGGAAGTTGTCCACAACCTCTGTTTCACACGTGAGAACGGTTTTTCCAAGAAGACCGTCTCCCACCCGGCGGGATCTCATATGGGTTTTTTCAATGAATCCGGGTGAAAACCCCCTATCGGCAGCCAGATTAAGGATTTCTTTCTTATCGTCCAGGAGATAGATACGTACACAGTCGGGCCCGGGGATTTTAAGCATCTCATCAATGGTACCGTTCAGGACCTCTTTTAGATCCAGGCTGCTGCTGACGGTCAGGGAGATGGCATTTAAGGTGGCGAGCCTGACATTTTGCCTTTTGACCTGCTCCTGGGCACTTTTTCTTTCCGTGACATCCCTTATGAGCATCACATAGCCCGTAACCTGACCAATTATATCGAAAATCACGCTGGATGTGATCACTGCATCAAATGATCGCTCCTTTTTACCCTTCAGACGTGTTTCAAATTCCGTTACAAAGCCCTCACGAAAAATAATTTTCTGAAACAGGTAAAGATCTTCCCGGTTTTCAAAGAGATCCATGGCCGTATCAAACGAAAAGAGATCATCTCCCGTCATATATCCCAGGATACGCAGCCCTGCCCGGTTTATCTCC
>JAIOSR010000545.1 GCA_021107495.1 Desulfobacterales bacterium
AGCCAGACTGCTTTACAGCCCATCAGCGCCAGACGAAGAGTCAGGTCAACATCTTCCGCCTGCCGCAAGCTTGTATCAAAACCGCCGGCCTTTTCCAGATACTCCTTGCGAAACATCATCGCACCCAGTAATACCGGTTTCCACAATAGCCATCTTTCCAGATCCAGTTGTGGCGCGTAGCTCCAAGGCTCCACATCCTTTACTTTTTGGCCCTCCTCATTAACCATTCGCCAGCCACTGTGCAGTATTCCTAAAGAAGGCATTATCTCGAAAGCGGATATTTGTTCCGCCAATTTATTAGGAAGAAAATAATCGTCTGAATCTAAAAAGGAAATAAACTCCCCGCGGGCTATTCTGATACCATGATTTCTCGCAGAGGACACCCCTTGGTTATCTTGACAAATATATTGAATCCGACCGTTATAAGGTCTTAAGACGGAGCACGTCTCATCTGTTGAGCCATCATCAATCACAATCACCTCATATGAGGAATATGTCTGGGATAGAGCACTGTCGACGGCCTGACGAATATAGTGCGCATTGTTGTATGTTGGAATAACCACACTTACAAGTGGCTTTCGGCTGGATGGCTTTGGCTGTGAAAATTCCATAGCTGATGCTCCAGGGTTCAGACTTCTTTGAAAATGACGGCTAATTGGTATCATCGAAAGGTGATGCAGCCATCTTTCGAATATCTAAACTGTTACCATTTTTCCAATTAACTATCAATAATGATTATGTGTCAGGAAAATAGCAGATGAATAACCTTGTTTGACTTGACTCTTTAGGCTTCCTGTTGGCATAATCATTTTTAAACACGAATATTAGTAAATGTGCTCCAGACATAATTTGAAAGGGGCAATCAATGCCTCAGCGATTCCAACCTCTCTGATCTCGAAGGATTTTGTCGATTGATGCCCTCTTTTTCCGACCTGACAATTTCAGTAGTCATACCGGTACGCAACGGGGGCAATAAGTTCCGCAGGTGCCTTTCAAGTTTGTCGGCATTAGCGCCTGCTCCCAGGGAAATTATCGTGGTGACAGACGGTGATGAGGATGACTCCCGGCATGCGGCCGATGAATTTGGCTTCCCTGTGCTAAGGCTACCCACCCCTGGAGGGCCTGCCCGGGCGAGAAACCTGGGCGCAGCAAAATCACAAGGAGACATCCTCTTTTTTATAGATGCTGACGTGACCATTCCCCGGGATGCCGTGGATCAGGTTACCACCGCATTTAAGAATGATCCCGGATTGTCCGCTGTTTTCGGATCATATGATGACGAGCCCTTGGAGACCAATTTCCTCTCTCAGTACAAAAATCTGTTCCATCACTTTGTCCATCAAACCGCAAAGGAAGATGCGTCCACCTTCTGGGGTGCTTGCGGGGCAATACGTCGTGAGATATTTCTGGAAATGGGCGGTTTTGACGAGGTGTATCGCCATCCCTCCATAGAAGACATCGAACTGGGCTACAGGCTCAAAAAGGCCGGTCATGCAATTCGCATATTAAAGGGACTAAAAGTAAAACACATGAAACGCTGGGACGTCCTGTCCCTTGTGAAGACCGATTTTTTTTATCGTGCTCTCCCCTGGACCGGTCTTATCCTGAGAGAGGGTCGGTTCATTGATGACCTGAACCTGAAAATCTCTAACCGCTTAAGCGTCATATCCGTTTATATTCTGTTTTTGATTCTGTTGGGGGCATTGTTCCTGCCATGGCTTTTTGCCCCAATGGTTTTCCTAGTGATGGCACTCCTTGCGCTTAATTGCGAGCTTTATCGTTTTTTCAAGAATAAACGGGGTTTCGGGTTCGCCATAAAGACAATCCCGTGGCATTGGTTTTATTTTCTTTACAGTGGCCTGGCTTTTTCCATCGGTTTTATCATTTACCACATTAAAAGGCTGAAATTGTGAGAAAGGCCTCAAAAAACAGCCAAAAAAATCGTTTCATAGAAAATATATGCAGGGATTACATCCATGACCGATGAAACTGTTCTCATATTAGGAGCTGGCCCGGCAGGCCTTTCCGCGGCATATGAGTGTATCAACCGGGACGTTCGGCCTATTGTCCTTGATAAAGAGAATACGGTAGGGGGGATGGCACGCACCAACAATTGCAAAGGTTACTACTTTGACATAG
Source organism: Desulfobacterales bacterium (assembly GCA_021107495.1). Taxonomy (GTDB): domain Bacteria; phylum Desulfobacterota; class DSM-4660; order Desulfatiglandales; family Desulfatiglandaceae; genus JAIOSR01. The sequence continues at coordinate 2,140 of JAIOSR010000545.1, forward strand.
GAGGGCACCGGTTTTTTACCAAAAACCAGAGGATCGGGCGGCTCTGGCAGGATATGCTGGGGGATGATTTTCTCAAGGTAGATCGCATGTCGCGAATCTATCATCAAGGCCGTTTCTTCAACTACCCCCTTGATTTTATTAATACACTCTCCAACTTAGGCATAGCCGAAAGCCTTCTTATAGTGCTCAGCTACTGCAAAGCTCAGTTACTTCCTTATCCACAAGAAAGAAGCTTTGAAGAGTGGGTAATCAACCGTTTCGGTTCGAGGCTCTACAGGACATTTCTAAAGACATACACGGAAAAGGTATGGGGCATCCCCTGCCACAAAATTCAATCAGGCTGGGCCGAGCAGCGAATCAAAGGTTTGTCACTTATGTCGGCAGTTTCCAACGCCCTTATCGGCACTCAAAAAGCCAGGAGCCTGATAAATGAATTTCATTATCCCCTGAAAGGTCCGGGAATGATGTGGCAACGTTTTCAACAGGCGATCCTGGCGGGGGGCGGCAGGGTGGAGCTGAATTCAAAAGCCGTTGGCCTTAATCACAAAAACGGGCGTATAACAGGTGTCACCTACATCCATAACGAAAAAACTGTCGAAGTTCCCGTTGGGCATCTCATATCCAGCATCCCCATAACCAGGCTCGTGTCACTGCTCGAACCTAAAACGCCGGACGAAATTTATAAAGCCGCTCACAGGCTATCCTATCGTGCATTTATTATTGTGGGACTCGTTGTCGACAAAAAAGATCTCTTCCCTGACCAGTGGCTCTACATCCACAGCCCGAACGTCCAGGTAGGACGCATTCAGAATTTCAAGAACTGGAGTTCGGCCATGGTTCCGGATCCACGGAAGACAAGCGTAGGCATGGAATATTTTTGTACCGAAGGGGATGAGATATGGACCATGCCGGATAGCGATCTAACAGAAATGGCCTCCCGGGAATTGTCCGAATTGGGACTGGCCCACATGGATGACATCCAAGATAGTTTTGTAATGCGACAGCCTAATGCCTATCCAATCTATGATCATTCGTATCAAAAACAATTAGATATAATACGGGATTTCCTCGGGACCATTGATAATCTCCAGACTATCGGTCGCAACGGAATGCACAGATATAACAACATGGACCACTCGATGCTTACGGGAGTGCTGGCAGTGGAAAATATCTTCGGGGAAAATCATGACCTGTGGGATTTAAATGTAGACAGGGGGTATCTTGAAGAGGATGATAAGACCGCGGATCGGAAACTCATTCCTGAAAAAATCCTAACACAGACATTTGCCAGGATGGATAAGCTGGCCTTTGCGACTGCCGTTGGATCGGTCTTGGGACTTATCTTTTTTATAGCCACCATTTGGCCTGTCATAATAGAGGGCGATATGGTTGATCCGCGTTTGATACTTCTGGCGCAGTACTTCATCGGGTATACGGTAACAATAAAAGGAGCTTTCGTTGCTTCCGCTTACAGTTTCGGCTGGGGCTTTCTGCTCGGATGGTTATTCGCATATCTTCGTAACTTGTTCATAGGCCTATATATCTTTCGTGCGAAAAAGAAAGCCGAGTTGTTGTCTCTCAGGGATTTTTTCGATCATTTGTAATATTCAGGTTTTTTGAAATAATGATTATTTCGATTATACCAAGGGATTTGAATATGGAAACAAAAGGAATAAAGAACGAAACAGATGAAGAGAAGCTGTTTAGTGGTACCCTCTGGCTCAATGCCAAGGTTCTTGGCCTCGTTCTCGGCCTGCTTATCGGCCTGGTCATGTTTATCGCAACAAACTGGCTTGTCATAAAGGGTAGCCAACCGGTTGGACCGCACCTTGGCCTTCTGGGCAAATATTTCATCGGCTATAGGGTCACCTTTCTGGGAAGCTTTATAGGATTTGCCTACGGTTTTGCAATAGGGACATTGAGCGGGGCTTTGATCGGCTGGATATACAATAAAATCGCGTTGTTAAGAGATTGATACCGTAGACCGGATTTGGTCATAAAAAGAGATGCCCACAGATCCTGCTTTCTTACAAAATTCTAACGAGTTAGTCCTCGATCAGAATAAGGTTATTCAATGATGGACCATGATAAACCTCTTTTCTCGATCATTATTCCAACTTACAGCCGCCCCAGGCAACTGACTTCCTGTCTTTGTTCCATTGTCCGTATGGATTATCCCGTAGACAGGTTTGAGGTTATCGTGGTGGATGATGGCAGTGAAAAATCTCCGGAAGCAATAGTTCGTTCCTTCAGAGAACACATTGACATTACGCTGCTAAGTGAATCGCACGCCGGCCCTGCAGCGGCACGGAACACCGGCGCTGCCCGGGCAAAGGGTGCATATCTTGCCTTTACGGATGATGATTGCGCACCTGAACTCGACTGGCTTCAAAACCTTACAGCACGATTTTCAAAGACATCGGATTGTGCCATCGGCGGCCGCACTGTCAACGCATTGCCCGATAACTCCTTTTCGACCACCAGCCAGTTACTTGTTGATTACCTCCATTCTTATTACAACATCGACTTCAATCGCGCTCACTTCCTGACATCCAATAATCTGGCCATGCCTGCGGACCGGTTCCATGCCATTGGCGGCTTCGACCATAACTTTTTTCACGCTGGTGGAGAAGATCGTGATATCTGTGAAGTCTGGTTGCACCATGGATACAGGATGCTCTATGCGCCTGAAATCATAGTCCGGCACACTCATAAGTTGACACTTGCGTCTTTCTGGAAGCAGCATTTGAATTATGGTCGTGGTGCTTTCCGGTTTCACCAGAAACGCTTCCAGCGCGTTCATAAAAGTATCAGGCTGGAGCCCCTATCGTTTTACATGAATTTGCTGCGATATCCTTTTTCCTTATCATATGGCAGACGAACACTCCTGCTTATGGCACTATTTGTCCTTTCTCAGGTGGCAAATGCAGTGGGGTTTGTATATGAATGTGGAATTCGATCCAAAAGGTAGGGCCGGTAGGTAAT
>JAIOSR010000331.1 GCA_021107495.1 Desulfobacterales bacterium
CAACGGACATTTGAGGCTTTTCACCTCTGAGCCGTGCGATTCTTCGTTCAAGGGGCGGATGGGTGGAAAACAGGTGCATCAAATTGCCGGCTGAAAGCGGATTTACAATAAACATGTGAGCCGTGGAAGGATTGGCCTGCATGGGAATCCTCTTGGAATAGGCCCCAAGCTTTTCAAGGGCATTAGCGAGCCCTTCCGGGTTTCCTGCAAAGCCGGCCCCGGTGGTGTCGGCCTGGTATTCCCTGGACCTGGATATCGCCATTTGTATGAGCATGGCAGCCAGCGGGGCCAAAATGGACATTGCGATCAAGCCGATTATGCCGGAAGCCCCTTCCCCTTCATCATCCGATCCTCCTCCCAAAAAGGCTGTCCACCGTGCCATGCCGGCTAAAATCATAATGGCGCCGGCCATGGTGGCCGCTATGGAGCCAATGAGAATGTCCCTGTTTTTGACATGGGCCATTTCGTGAGCAAGTACACCCATAAGCTCTTCCCTTCCCATGGCCTTGAGCAGACCTTCAGTTACTGCAATTACTGCATGATCCGGGTTTCTTCCCGTTGCAAAGGCATTGGGCGCCTGCTCCGGAATTATATAAACCCGGGGCATGGGAAGGTGGGCACTCTCGGAAAGCCGTCTGACCATATTGTATAGTTCCGGGTGTTCCCCCGGGCCGACTTCCCCGGCACGGTACATCCTCAGCACGATCCTGTCTGAAAACCAGAAACTGAAAAAATTCATGCCTATGGCTAAAATAAAGGCCAGGATCATGCCCTGTTGTCCTCCGAAATAGTTTCCTATCCACACGATGAGCGCCGTCATGGCGCCTAATAGAAGAGTTATTTTAAACCAGTTTCCCATAAGTATCATCTCCTGAGAATTGATAAACATTTAAGGACCATCTCCAAATTAGTTGGTCAATGATCAGGATTCAAGGAGTCCATGGGTCGAGTGAAAAATTTAATAATTACGATAACATGAACGTAGCCCAACATTATATTATGTCAAGACTCTATATACTGCTTAGAGATAAAATATAAGGCCGTTAAAGTAAATAATGTCATTTTTTGAGTTTTTTTTATCTAAGAGTGCTGTACTTGAGGCAAAAAAGATAATTAGTTTTTGTACTTAAATATCTTTTACTTACAGATAAAACGATTAAAAAACAAACGCTTGAATCCCTGGCCCAGACCGATTAATCTTACTGGATTGTCAATAAACTTTCAGCATTGTGAAGCTTGGCCTATAATTTAGGTGATCACAGAGTCGCGACAGGGCGGGCCTTGAACCCTAGAATCCTTGGCCCCTTTCTCTCAACTAATTGGGAGAAGAACCAAAAAGGTTTATAAGGAGGATTTTTATTGTGAGTGATGAAGAGAAAAGAAAAAGGACACAGGAAACGGCAAAAAAACTCTTTGGCAAGGGTGTCAAGATGGATCCGCCCTATCTATTGTGGAAGGCATTTGACAAGGACCTGGCCAATGATTTTTCCATGTTTATTACCGGAAATCTCTATTCCCGCTCGGTTCTCACATTGCCCGAAAGACAAATGGTTGCGTGCGCCATGTTGGCATCCATCCGAGCGGGTGATGAATTAAGGCTACACGTAAATGCTGCCCTCAATGTAGGCTGCGACCCAAAAAAACTTGCGGAAGTCTTTTTCCAGGTTGCCACATATTCAGGTATGCCGGCGGTCAATGAAGCGCTTGGGGTTTTTCGAGAGGTGCTCGAAGAGAGGGGCGAATGGCCGATTGAAAAATAAAGCCTTTCCGTCAGTTTAGTCATCTTGAAGCAAATGACCCTGAAGTTTGACATCGTCTAAAATCTTTAATAATGTGGCAATGAAGGACACGGAGATTTCCGAAACTCTTTTCGTGGGGCTAGAATATCTGATGATATTCGAAATAAAATGAAACAGGCGTCTTCCCCAAGAGAATTTTGGGATATGTTGGGAGAATAAATTTGGCTCACGAGACCGAAAGACGCAAAAATCTCAGACGTAAAGTCAAATGGCCCGTTACCGTATTGACCGAAAATGGTACAATAGAAGGAGAGACAAGAGACTTTGCTGTTGACGGGATGTCAATCAGTTGCGTGGAACCTTTGCTCATGGATAAGGTTTTACACATGGGCGTCATGCCCCCCGATCACCAGATGATAGAGTTTACCGGTAAGGTGATCTGGTCCGATCTATATGGTATTGGTGATGATGATTCTGCCTATGGCATGGGCGTCTGCTTTGTAGAGATTTCTAATGAAGACCTTCGTGTCCTGCAAAGACTCTTTCGTTGATACACAAGAGCCTTTCCCTTTTTTTACTTCTCGTTCATTGGACTTATAAAATATGGCCCTTCCTCCGGGCCGTAATCCCTATATGGGCCGGAGGCTGGGCCAGACTAAAATTCCCGCTGATGTGCAGTGGGAGGTCAGAGATATTCGGCGCCCAAAACCTTCCAGGAAAAGGACGGCAACCTATGGGTGAGATTCCCGAACTGGAAACGGATTTGTAATGCAAGGACTAAAAAAGGATTTTTCCTTGACAGGTATCCGGTTAGAGATCTGAGCCTATTCCTCTAACTCTGCACCGACCGTTTCGCCCCACCATTTCTGTTCAACGGACTTTTTTCCTGTTTCTTTAGTGGGGTTTTTGTAACCAAACCAACTGAACAACATGTGGTCCGTGTTTTTGTACATTGAATCGTGTTTCCAGAATTCGGAACGCTCCGCCGCAGTTCCGCAGCCTGAAAGAAAAAATCCCGCAACCAGCAATAAAAGCAGCTTTTTCATGACGTGATAACCTCCTTAATTTGTTTAGTGTTTAGGGATTCCTAAAACCTATGGGAATTTTAATCGGTAAACTCAGCCCAGGCAGTTAGGGCCTTCGCCCGATAAACTATTAGAGCAACAGGATCAAAAATTGAGTATTCATATTAATGAAAAATTCGACAAGAATCAAGAAAAGTTTTATTAAAATTTGGAATTTAAACAGAGTCCCTCACGGAATCAATGCCTTAGAGCATTAAACATCATTCTCAGGTTGTTACGTACAGGTAGATGGTCACGAGCCCTAAGTAGATAAGTAGACTCAAAATATCGTTCAAGGTTGTTACAAAGGGACCCGTAGCAAGGGCCGGGTCTATATTAAGTCTTTTCATGGCTAATGGCACTGCAGCACCTATAACACCTGAGTTTAACACAATCAGGACCATCGACAGGGCCACAATAAACCCCAACGCGTAATCCGAAAGCCAGAAACTGACGATCAGCCCTAAAAGAATTCCGCATATAATCCCGTTAACGAGGGCCACTTTCAGTTCCACCCACAATCGTTTTCCAATATTCATAAGGCCGATGTCGCCGGTGGCCAAGCCCCGCACGGCAATCGTGGATGCCTGGGTCCCCGTATTTCCTCCCATGGCCATAATGACCGGAAAGAAGAACGACAGTGCTAAAATTTTTTCGAGGGATGACTCAAACTGCTTAATAACAACCGCAGCCAGAACACCGCCGAAAAGGCCCGCAATCAACCAGGGCAATCGGGCCCTGGATATTTTCAGGGGGGACTCTTCCGCAAATTCCTGATGGATAACGCCTGCCATCAGAGAAATGTCTTCATCCGCCTCATCTTCGATTACATCAATGATATCATCATGGGTGATGCGACCTACCAGGCGATTGTTACCGTTCACTACGGGTATTGTTACAAGATCATACTTCTTGACCAGGTGAGCGACTTCTTCCTGATCTGTGTCCACGTGTACTGAAATTATCTCAGGATTCATAATGCTACCGATTTCTCGTTCAGGAGGCTCAAGAACAAGGTCTTTCATGGATATGACCCCAACCAACCTTTCAAAATCGTCTATGACCCAGAGGTAATAAAGGTTTTCTACCTCTCCCCTTTTTTCCCGCACCGTTTCAATGGCATCCCGGACCGTGGCATCCGACTTGATCGCCACGAATTCCAGTGCCATGATGCCGCCGGCCGTATCCTCGGGATAGGGAAGAAGCCTGCCCAATTCCTCGGAAACATCATCCGTAACTGCGTCTATGACTTCTCTTGCACGCTCGGCAGGAAGGTCTCCGACAAGGTCGGCCGCGTCATCGGAGTCAAGTTCCTCAACGATATCGGAGATTGCCTTGCTGTCAAGGTCCTCTAGAATACGCCCTTGAACCGAGGGTTCTATTTCAACCAGTACGTCACCGGCTCCTTCGGGCTCTAAGAATTTGAATATGAAGAGACGTTCGTCAGGAGCCAGGTGTTCTAAGAGATCCGCAAGATCCGCAGCCCTCATTTCGTCAACGAGTTTCTTTATTGCCTGGCGGTTGTCCTGCCCGATAAAACCCTTGACCTCTTGAATAAGCCTTTCATTGATTGTTTCAGTTTTGAAAGATGTCAAGATTGATAACCTCGATGATTATTTCAGATCCCTGAGGGCTTTTTGTACAACCTGATCCGGGTCGGATCGGCCTTTGTTCTGTTTCATTAACTCCTCTAAAGGAATTTCGGCCCTGGCAGCACCTTTGTGACCGCCGGCAGAACCGCCCAACGGTCCAAACAATTTGACGGCCGTTTTTCCTGCATCACCCCTGAAGCCGGCATTTCTTAGAATCACTATAAGCTTTTCATCGTATACCCCGGATGCAATGCTCCAGGTAGCTTCAGCGAGCTTCATGTGAAAATCCGCTATAATGACCAGTATATCGGGATTATCGATTTCTCCCATGTGAACAAAGGCGATGTCTCTTATGATCTTTAACCTGTCCATGGCGAACCGGTAACTGTCAAGGGTTTTTTTGGTCATCTCGGAGGACTCGATTTTTTTTATAATATTCATGTTGGTGAACCGGTAAAGATATCTGAAGGCATTAATATCGTTGGGTAGAGATTCCCTTACAAAATTATCCGTGTCGGTCTTGATTCCATAAAAGAGTGCAGTGGCCAGCCTGGGAGCGGGTTTGATCCTGCTTGCACGCAGATATTCGGTCATTATGGTTGCATTTGCGCCGTAATCCTCTTTGATGTCCACAAAATGGGCCTTTGATGACGGAGCTGCAGGGTGATGATCGATGATTATATCAAATGGGTGATTCTTAAACTTTTCGTGATGATGCGGTTGAGAATCCACAATGGCCCATTTTGTGATTTTTGAGGGTTTTAAATGCCGAATATGCTTCTGGTCAATCCTGAGCGATTTGATAAAAGCCAGGTTATCGGCCCGCTGAATAGTATTGATATGGTAAATTTCCGCTTTCCTGACTTTACGCCAGAAAATTCTCTTCAAGGCCAAGGCACTGGCCATGGCATCAGGGTCTGCATTAATAAGAATGCCCAAGGTGTCTTCAGTATCCACAACACTAAGAAGCCGTTTACATTTTTCTTTTAAGGTGATGGACTTGGCAAATGGATGGTCCATCAGGGAATTCATAACAGCATCTCCTCATGCGTGGATTTTGCCCCAACAGTATAGCAAGGATCTTCAAAATTCAATGGGAAATAATTTCCTGCTTTTACTCACCAGGGCCAGATTTTTTCAAGGTATTCAATGCTGGGCTGGAAATCCTCTTCCCTGTGAGGTTCAAGGGTAATCATAGGGGGATCTTTTTTCATGGCCCTTAGATTTTTGAATAACGTTTGGAAGTCGATAGTACCCATGCCCATAGCAAGGTGATCATCTTTTGCACCGGAGTTGTCGTGAAGGTGAAGTTGCCCGAGGAATGGTCCGAGCGCATTCAACCATGCATCAAGGGAGACATTGCCGAAAACTGCCTGATGACCGGTATCCAGGCAAAAACCTACGCCCTGATTTTCAAGTTTTTCAAAAAGAACACGAATATCATCCGGTCCGTGTTCATATACATTTTCCAACATCAACAATGCACCCTCAGCCCGCAAGCCTTGCCCGAGCCATGACCACATCTCAACACTATTTTCAACCCAAAGATCTTTAAAGGCCCAATATCTCCTGTCATCATATCCTGCATGACACACGACTGTTTTTGGCTTGAACAGTTTAACCAGTTCAAGTATCTGTTCAAAACGCATTCGAGTAACCGATCTTATGTGCGGATCGGTGGAACCGGGAGAGAGGTCCACGAAAGGTGCGTGAAGGGTGATAGTCAGGCCGGCCTTGTGAAACCGCTCCGCAATCCCGCTGAAGTCTGAAACCGCGAACCGGTCCAGGGCAGTTGCGTCAAATCCGATTTCCGGATTCAGCCTTTGTTGGACAAAACGCTCAAGATAGCCCTCTTTAAGCATGGTAACAGGGATATTGATTTGGACTTTTTCAATCAGCGAGCTCATCATTAACGCTACCTTTTTCAGGGAATTGCAAATGCCTAACGTGTTACAAATCCTTAAGTCGAATTGACATTGCATGTAAGTTGAGATATTTTCTGAACATTCATTACTACTCTGGAATATTTTTCTCAAGCTATATAATCATGAAAAAGGCAATCCTCTCACCCCTGAGTTCCGCTTTTGTGATCCCGGGTCTCGGTCAGATAATCAACCGGCACCTGAAAAAGGGGGTGTGTATTCTTGCAGGCACCTTCATTCTTTTTATTGCTGCTTTGATCAAGTTGTATCAAATACTATCTGCCGCCATGGAGGCCGAAAACATAAATCCTTCGGAGTCAGTATTAATCACTGAAAGGTTCAGGGCAGAAGATTTTTCAGCCTTATGGTATCTGGTCGGAGCGTTTGCCTTACTCTGGCTTTATTCAGTCGTGGACGCACATCGGGCAGGCAGAAAAATAGATGGTAAACAAGGAGATCATTAATGAGGGCCTATCTGATCGATGAAATCGATCCTCCTGATATGCAAAAAATCACCGGCTTTCTCAAAGAAAACGCCATGAAGTCCAATCTGGATAGTCTCTTCTGGATCCGTATACCTGACGATATCCTGAGTGAAACCCAGTTTGAGCATCATAACTGCAGGCCCCATGTCTTTGCCGTGGAATTAGGCAAAGACTGGTTGAAGCTGGAATTATTTGTCCGCAGTCTGAAAACCATGCAGTGTACATGCCCCGCCTACGCAACTCCGCAGCAAAAGGACTTCATCATCAATTTTGCCCACCACATGATAGATCAACTGGGCGTTAAAACATGAAATGCCTTTTGGTTGCTCAAAGAAACTCTCCTGCCCCATTATGCATTTGACTTGACAGGCATTTTCTGCCAAACTTTTACGTTATCAAATTTATCCGGAGGCACATATATGGATTACAAACAGACTCTCAACCTTCCAAAAACCGAATTTCCCATGAAGGCCAATCTGGTCAAGAAGGAACCGGAGATCCTTGAAAAATGGGAAAAGATGGATCTGTACCAGCTCATCCGCCGGTCTTCCGAGGGCCGGAAACGCTATATGCTGCATGACGGGCCCCCGTATGCAAACGGGAAAATACATATGGGTACGGCCTTCAATAAGATATTAAAGGATATTATCATTAAGTCAA
>JAIOSR010000415.1 GCA_021107495.1 Desulfobacterales bacterium
GAAAAGTTTGTAACCATAAAGCCGGGGATTGTCCTGCTGACCGGTGATGTGGGAAAAGAGATAAAGGTGCTGGTGCGCATCATTCCCGAGGATAAATATCCTTTCGGGATAGTCGGGACCAGTCTGATAAGAGGAAAATACGTGGGTTGCGAATTGAAAGAAGTTGATGCATCAGCAGGGGGAGGGTACTCTCTGACTGTTAAAAACCTTAGAAATAGAAGGGGCCGGTATTCGGACCTGATCACTCTTAAGACAACCAGTAAGATCCGGCCTGAGATCAAGATCAAAGTTTACGGCAACATTTTTTCAAACGAGCCCCGGAAAGTAAAGCCTTGAACAAAAACACCTATCCTCCCACCTACCTTGCCTGGATAATCTGGGGTCTTGGCGCGGCCTTGTATTTTACGGGCTTCTACCAGCGTGTTGCCCCTGCGGTAATGACCGATCAATTGATGACCGATTTTAATATCGGCGCCGCGGCCTTGGGCAATTTTTCGGCTTTTTACTTTTACAGCTACTTCGTCATGCAGGTGCCAACAGGCATTCTTGCGGATTACTTGGGCCCGCGGAGACTTCTTGCGGCGGGCTGTTTGGTATCAGCCATAGGAACCTTACTTTTTGCCTGGGCGCCTACTATTATTTTCGCCAACCTTGGCAGCCTGCTCATCGGAGGTGCGGTGGGTGTCGCGTATGTAGCCCTGCTCAAAATCGCTACAAATTGGTTTGCGCCAAATCGTTTTGCAATGGCGAGCGGTCTGGCGCTCTTAATCGGTATTTGCGGGGCCGTATGCGCGGGTGTGCCGCTGCGGTTTTTAGCAGATCTTTTCGGATGGCGGCCGGTCATGTTTGTTTCGGCGGCTGCAACCCTGGCATTAACCATCGCGATCTGGATTTTTGTGCGTGATGATCCCGCTGAAAAGGGCTACAAAAGCTTTGCCACAAACACGGCACCTGCCCTCGATTATTCACCGTTGTCAGTGCTTAAAGGTCTGGGGATGGTCTTTCGTTACAAAAACACCTGGCTTTTGAGCCTCGCGCCAAGCGGCGTTGTGGGTTCTGTGCTGGCGTTTTCCGGATTGTGGGGGGTCCCGTTTCTTACTACACACTATGGATTGTCCCCTTCCCAAAGCTCTGCCATAACATCGATCCTTCTAGTGGCCTGGGCCTTTGGAGGACCTGTTATGGGGGCCCTGTCGGACAGGATCGGTCGCAGAAGGCCGCTCTATTTGGCAGGGTGCATTATTGCGAGTATTGGATGGGTGGTGCTTCTCTATATTCCGGGGATCCCGATCTGGATCTTGATATGCCTTGTCATCGTCATAGGATTTGCTTCCGGCGTTATGATAATCGGGTTTGCCTTTGTCAAGGAATCGGTCCCTCCATCCCTGGCAGGCACTGTGTCGGGTGTGTGCAATATGGGCGTTATGTCAGGCCCCATGATCCTTCAACCGTTAATTGGCTGGATCCTTGAAAGGAATTGGAATGGTGTAGTGGAAAACGGGGTTCGAATATATGACCTGAATGCATACCGCTCAGGGTTTGGTCTGATGATCGTCTGGTCTGTTATCGCGATCGTGCTGATGTCGTTTACAACCGAGACCCACTGCCGGCAGATGGTTGAATGAGCTTGCTGTTTTTTTCCATTGAAATCTGGGCCTTTGTGCCATGTCAGAGTACTCCTTCTCTCCCTGAAGAATAGTTGCAAGAGTTTGAAATGAACTAAAGTTTGACAATTTCGTGAAAAGTCGTCACCCCGGCGAAAGTCGGGGTCCAGGTCGGTTATAAGTTCCTGGAAACACTGGATCCCGGCTTTCGCCGGAATGACGAAAAGTGGAATTTTTTGACTTTTTACGATCTTATCAAAGTTTGAAGTGAACTAAAGTTAAGGTATGCTGACTAACGAAACCCTTTTTAACGAACTGAATCATTAGCACACTTTAAATTTGGAGGTTTGCCATGGATTATGAGACCATTGAATTTCTTGAAGACGGCTATGTCGGTATTATCAGGCTCAATCGTCCGGAGCGCATGAATGCGGTTATTGAAGAGATGTATCTGGAGATTCTGGATGTGCTTGAGCTTGTACGTTTCGATGAGTCGATTCGTGTTCTCATCCTTACCGGGTCGGTCCTAAAAAGGGGGGATGTTGAAAAGCAGGCGTTCTGCGCAGGGGCGGATTTAAAAAAACATGCCAGCGGCGAGCGAACACATGCACAAAAGCGGGAATACATCCTGCTGGCACATGAGACAACAAAAAGAATTTACGAGTTTCCAAAACCGATAATTGCGGCGGTCAACGGCCCGGCAAGGGGCGCGGGTTCCGAGATGGCAATGAACTGCGATTTCGTTTTCATGGCGGAAGATGCAAACATTGCATTTCCGGAGACCGGGTTGGGAACGTTTGTGGGCGGAGGTGTTACATATCATCTTCCCAGGATCGTAGGGTTGCCTAGGGCAAAGGAATTGGTTTACTCGGGAAGGGTTGTTGACGGGAAAACCGCTGTGGAATTAGGACTGGCTCTAAGGTGCTATAAAGTCAAAGAACTCTTAGCTGAGACAAAGGCATTCGCTAAGGCCCTGACCGAGAAGGCCCCCGTTTCCATGGATCTGGCAAAGAAGCGCCTCCAGCAGTCACCGGCCCTGGACCTTGAAACGGTGGTACACTTGGAGGCAGAGGCAATACTGACATGCATGGACACAGAAGACTGGCATGAGGGGATCCGTTCCTTCAATGAGAAACGA
>JAIOSR010000243.1 GCA_021107495.1 Desulfobacterales bacterium
ATTTTGTAGGGGCGCTGCTTGCTGCGCCCGAATAAGGACAGGCCTAGTTTCTTGAAAACTATAGAATAAGGAATAGGAGGCAAAATATGTTTCAGACAAAGATCACGGAGATGTTAGGGATCGAATATCCCATTGTGGGGGGGACCATGATGTGGATTACGGAGGCCGAATTCACGGCCGCCATTTCCAATGCCGGGGGTTTAGGGGTGCTGGCCTCGGCCATCTACCAGAGCCGGGAAGAATTTGCAGAGGCCGTGGACCGCTTGCTCGATCTCACGGATAAACCCTTTGCAGTCAACCTCAACCTCTTCCCCATGATGCGGCCCATCGACAATAACGACTACCTGGATGTCCTGCTGGAAAAGGGTGTCAAGATCGTGGAGACATCGGGCCATTCGGCCCCTCAGGAACTGTGCGCCAGGTTCAAGAAAGAGGGACTCACCTGGATTCATAAATGTGTGGGCGTCCGGTATGCCCTCAAGGTCCAGGAAATGGGCGCCGACATCGTAACCGTCGTGGGATACGAAAACGGAGGGGCCACCGGCAAATTGGACATCGGCACCTTAGTCCTGGTGCCTCGGGTAGTAGAGAGCCTCAAGGTCCCTGTAATCGGCGGCGGGGGCATATCCGACGGCAGGGGACTCGCTGCGGTCCTGGCATTAGGCGCGCAGGGCGTTATCATTGGCACGCGCCTCCTCGCCACTAAGGAGGCACCCATTCATGAAAATGTGAAACAGGCACTCGTGCAGGCCAGCGAGTTGGACACCATGCTCATAATGCGCTCCATCGGGGCCACTCACAGGGTATGGTCCAACACCGCCGCCAGAAAGTGCTCGGAACTGGAAGCGAACCAGGCCGATCTGCCTGAATTACTCAAGATCGTCGGCGGTGATAAGGCGAAGATGATGTATGACAGGGGGGACCTGGATGTTGGAGTCATCTCCTGCGGTGAGGGGATCGGCATGGTCAGCGATATCCCTACGGTAAAGGAATTATTCGACCGTATCATGGCCGAGGCCAGAGTTACTATTAGGGGATTGGCGGCTTAGTCTGCAATTTAAAAATAAAGGAGGAGACTATGAGCGACAACGGAACGTTCAAGATTGAGAAAGACGGACACATTACCTGGTTGATCTTCAACCGGGCTGAAAAACGAAACACCATGACCATCGATTTTTTCGAGGGTCTCTCGCGCCATTTTAAGGAATTCGATGAAGATCCCGACGTCCGGGTCGTAATTATCAAGGCGGAGGGAAAGAGTTTTACCGCGGGCATAGACCTTATGGCACTGAGCGGTTTGCTCCAGGGAGAAGGGGCGGATGTCCGGGAAAAGCTGAGAAAAGAGATCCGTCGTTTACAGGAGCCCATGAACGCGATCGAGAAATGCCGGAAGCCGGTCATTGCCGCTATACACGGCCACTGCATCGGAGGCGGCATAGATTTTATCAGCGCCTGTGACATTCGATTGGCCTCCAGGGATGCAATATTCTCCATAAGGGAGACAAGGATGGCTATTGTCGCCGACTTAGGCACTTTGCAGCGCCTGCCCCATATCATCGGACACGGTTGGTTTCGCGAACTGGCCCTGACCGGAAGGGACTTCACGGCTGAAGAGGCCCTGAACATGAACCTTATCACCCGTCTTTGTGAAGACAAGGACGCCCTTTATAGGGAAGCCAAAAAACTTGCGGATGATATAGCCGCGTGCCCGCCGATCACGGTCCAGGGAGTGAAGGATGTAATCTTGTACAGCAGGGACAACGGTATCTATCCGGGCCTTGAATACGTGGCACAGAAAAATTCCGCCATCCTGCCTTCAGAGGACCTGATGGAGGCATTTAACGCCTTTATGGAAAAACGGTCCCCGCAGTTCAAAGGCAAATAGTGCCTGTAAGAAAACCCTGACCGCAGCAAGGGGTTTTCGATCTTTACCCCCTTGTCCGCCTCCGGCGGATTAAATTTTGATCATAGAGGAAGATCATGCTTCGTCCCTGTGACAATAACGATTTTGAGAGCATCTACTCTATCGTTAATGATGCTGCAAAAGCCTACAAGGGTATTATCCCTGAGGACCGTTGGAAAGAACCTTATATGTCGGGAGACGAGTTGAAGCATGAAATAGAGCAGAGTGTGGTGTTTTGGGGATATGAGGAAGATGGCGAATTGATTGGTGTAATGGGCATCCAACACATTCAAGATGTAATGCTCATCAGACATTCCTATGTCCGTACAGAAAAACAGCATCAGGGAGTTGGGGAAAAATTACTGTCAGAACTTCGCAGACTAACCAATTACCCGATCCTGATCGGCACCTGGGCGGATGCTGTTTGGGCTATTAGTTTCTATGAAAAACACGGCTTTCGAATTGTTTCCAAAGGCGATAAGGATTTGTTACTTAAAAAATACTGGTCCATACCCGAACGTCAGGTAGAAACTTCCGTGGTTTTAGCAGAACAGAAGTGGTTCGATCCTCTTCAAGCAGAGACAAAAAACACCAACAGATCATCGAGTCTTACAAAAAAAGATGTCTGAGCTCCTGCGTCATCCCTGTTTTGGTGTTCAACATCAGCCCGTGGATTTCAGACTTTTGGGCAAATGGCCACGAATTGAAGTCGAAGGTGTCTTTCGGTAATTGTTTGGTTACCGCACCGCCCAGTTGGTTACGGCCACGCCAGGTTGTTCTGGCGGCAGAGTTCTTGAAATCACTCGGCTGAAGCCCTTCAAATTATGACCGCTTCTTACGGGGTGCTGACTTACGGGGCTTAGGCTTACTTTTGGCCTCATTATTTTTTTCCTCTTCGGCGATTTTTTCCCGTTGCCTGCGTTCCTGAATTCGGCGCTGAAGGGCGATTTCGGTTAGGGTCTTTTCGCCATTTTTCCAGTGTATCATCATCTCGTTATTGTGGATGGAGAGGACGGTAAAAACACCTTTCTCGTTTTCGTATTCCTCATCAAGATTAAATTTAAACTCGGTGATTGGTTCCATTTTTTCTCCTCTTCGTGTCAAAGATTTACAGGCTTATGATTAAATATGTAAAAAGTGCTATGCCAAAAAAACACGGCTACGACATCAACGCCCCGGAATCCCTCAGCGTTAAAGTCAAGCATCAATATGAACCCCATAAAGACGCCCCTGTGATGCGCAGTAGGTTCTTCGCTTCCACTTTGGCTGACTATTCATCTACCGCCTTCGCACAAGGGATTTTGTTAAATTTATCAGTATACTGCAGAACCGCCCATACAAAAGAGGAATGGCTCCATGTAAGCGGAGAAACAGAAAGAGGGGAACTGTTCACCGGATGCACCTGTTCTGCGAGCACACCGGAAGGGAGAGCATTCTTCACGCACCATTCAAGATAAGGAATGGCTTTGTGAAGTTCCTTAAGACTTTCTGCACGGTCTATATAATATTCTCCTAACCAAAGCGTTGAAATAAACCAGGGATTGCCGGGGATATCCGCCGGGCTGTCGCTCGGCCGATGATAGCGATCATCCTGGTATCGGGCGCAACCTTCAACAGGAGATTTAAGCCATAACTGATTATGTATTGCCTCCATTGTCTCGACCATCCGAGGATCTTGCGCTGGTAACGCTCCCAGAATAGTAAGGCCGGACAGACTGACATCTATTACCTCATCAAGCTCGTATCCTTTGCCTTTTCTTTGACCTGAGCGGGCATACCTCTTCAGGCCATCGTGGTAGAGATGACGGGTAAGACCTTCCTTTATTTGATCGGCTGCTTTGTCATATTTCTTTGCCAATGAGGCCTCATGAAAAAGCCTTGAAAAATTTGCCGCGGCCCTGAGACCGGCAATGACTGCTGCGACAGTAAAGGCGTGCACTCCAAAACGCTCTTCCCAGAGATCGTAACAGGGGATAGGTAGTTTAGTCTCCGGATCGCGGTTCGTTACCATAAAGTCAGCAGCCTTTTTGATAAGCTTATCATATAAAGGTCTTATGAATTCTATCTCTTTAGAACTCTCAAAGTGTATCCAGAGCGCCCAGAGAATCAATGCGGTGGAGTCCTCCTGTATTGGGAGGACTGCCTTTCCATCCACTAACCAGGGATGCCAGTTGCTGGCCAGTGATCCATCAGGATTGTAATGCTGGTAAAGATATCCCTCATCTGACAGAATGCGGGCGCAAAAGTCGTAAAATTTCATGCACACATGCGTGTAACCGGCCTTTGCCAGTGCAGCGGCTACAAAAGCTCCATCACGTCCCCACATGTAAGAATAGGTATCTCTTCCAAAGCGGACGATATCCGAATCATTTGCGGCAGTGATTGCGCCCCTGTTGTCTATCTGGGTCCTCAAGATCAGGAGGCTGCGGTTGTATAGATCGATGACGGATTTTGGCAGGTCTCCAAAGGACCTTGTATCTTTCGTGACCCACGCTACCCAATAAAGCGATGTGCGCTTGATCAGTTTAGCGGGTGTCTTCTCATTCACATGCCGGTTAAGTTGAGCCACGTCATTGTAATGGGTGCCTGCGGCAATCCAGTAAGACGCTTTAGCTTTCCCCTCGGCAGGCACGTCCAACCATATGCCTATTGCTGAGTCAGCAGATCCCCATGCAATCTGGTTCCCGTTGAGTATCCCGCGTTCGGCGTCGTTCCATATTTCTTTCCTATCCGGCCCCTCTTTGTCACAACAGGCATAGTGATTTACACCGGATTTTCCGGACTTGCTGCAATTTATGAGAAAATACCGATTGGCCTTATAGTGTATGATCGAGCTTGTCCGGG
>JAIOSR010000201.1 GCA_021107495.1 Desulfobacterales bacterium
TCATGAAACCATTTCTTCAATGATGTCTTTTACCGGTCTGATCTCATTTATCAAGGCACTGATCTGACCGGCACCGGCCGGGTAGAGGTCGAAATCGCCTTTGGACCAAGCCTTGTTGCGGTTGCCCGCGGCATATTCCTTGGAGAGATCCGCGCCGGAGGCCATGAGTCCTTCCAGTTTGGGGTTAATAATGGTCCGCATGGTAATGCCGCCCACAGGCAGCAACGTTGTTCCAGCGTCTCCGCAGCCGATTATGGCCTCTTTATAGGCCTGCCTCGCGGGGCTTTCTTCGGAGGCCAGCAAGGCGGTCCCGATCTGCACGCCCTGAGCGCCGAGTGCCAGGGCAGCGCGGTATCCTCGGCGGTCGGCGATACCTCCGGCTGCTACAACAGGCAACTTGACTATGTCGCAGACCAATGGAACCAGAATCAGGTTGGTGGATTCAGGCCCGGCAGTGCGCAAACCACCCGATTCCGTACCGGAAGCGATCACCCCGTCCGCGCCTGCGTCAGCGGCCTTAACGGCCGGTGGGGCGGCCAGACAGACGTGTAGGACTTTGAGACCCAGTTCTTTGATTTTTGGGTAGAGCTTTTTGGGCGAACCGGCAGAGGTAGTCACGGTCTTGACGCCTTCCTCGGTCAGTAGTTCGAGGATGGCATCGTTTTTTGGGTTTATGGCAATCATGAGATTGGCACCAAAAGGCTTGTCAGTAAGCTCCCTTACCTCATTTATCATCCGCTTGATGTTGCCGAGGTCCCTTTCAAAACCCAGGGCCAGCATGCCGAAGGCACCGGCTTCGGATACGGCGGCAACCATCTTCGGGTCATTCAAATGGCCTATGGGACCTTGAATAATAGGGTGCTTGCAGCCCAGAATTTCCAGGAGTTGAGTCATTTCAATGCCTCCGTTCCGAGGAAGTATTAACTTTAGGTTCAATCAATCCGGGATACCACCCAAACTCTCTTAGGCACCGATTGACCGCATTAGCATTTCTCAGTGTTATACATCATCTCTTTTAAAAACTTTATCCTACATCGACACGGGGGCTCAATGAAAAACTTGGGGTCATGTCATCCTTTGGGGTTGGCGTATTTCTCCAAGCCCAGGCTTTTTAGCTTTTCATGCGAGGGCAATGCGGTGTTAGGATCCCATTCCCTTGCCTCACAGTATTTACTCACCACCTCGTCAATTTTGTTTTTATCCAATTTTCTATCGTTAACAGAGCTATTATAGTATTTAGGCGCGAATTTTAGGTCTTCCCTTTTTTCTCCTGCTCGGGCGTTAAAAAGCCTGGATGCATTAGATATTCTTTCTCCAGCTTTCCTTATGTCCTCTGGGGAGTATTCGATACCTATCAATGCACTCATAAGCTTACTGAAAATTTTTGGCCCTAATGACCATGCCACGGGAGGTCTGATGCAGATGCCAAGGGAATTAACAACATTCAGATGGTCCTGAGCCGAGGCAGCCATATATGGAATGCTCGTAGTATTTTTTTCAAAATCGAATATTTTTTCCTTCCATTCATCGAGAATGTCCACTTTATCGACAACTTTCTTAGGGAGGCCAGGCTCATAAATATATTCACCCTCAGGGCACGGTGTTTTGTAATTCTCAACCGATGCCTGAACCCTCAGATGATCGCCGCCCCGCGGATTAATAAGAGCCCCAAATGTCCACACATCCCACCTGACACGGGGATCTCGGATGTTTGTTTCCAGGCCTCTTGTCTGTGTGAGATATTCCTCTGAACCCCTCCCGATTTTTTTTGCAATCCTCACAGGACCCTCTGCCAGGAGGTCTCCAAAACCCTCCCGATATGCTATTTTGCGCATTAGTTCAAATACGAGACTTTCATCCCCCCACTTCAGCTCAAGTCCCTCGGTGTCCGATTTATCGATAATGTTTTCTTCAAACAACTTAGTTGCAAAGCCTATGCTGGCTGCAGCAGTTGAGCAGTCAATCCCGAATTTTTGGAAATACTCAGTAGCCTTTGCAATGGCCGGGAGATTTCTGAAACCCAGCCGCGCTCCGAAGTCCATAGTCGAGGTAATTTCTATACCTTTGATTTTTAGCCCCTTGTATGGCCCTTCATCAATTTCTACCCACGGAGAACAGGCGAGGGGGCAGGCAGTACATGCAAGACTTCTTTTTTTGTATTTAAGCAAGTTCTTTCTTCCCAAATTCTTGATGAAATCCTCCCCAACCAATTCACTTTGATCGTATCCCGTAACTGCTCCAAGATCGTAATTAACATCGACTGCCACCATAGAGCCAAATGTTGACCAAGGTTTAAATGTAGGATGGTTTGTTATACTTGACCTCATTTCAGAAACAGCTTCCTGGAATTTTTCGGGTTCTGCCACCGTAAGATCCCGGTTTCCTTTCACAACAACTGCCTTCAAATTTTTTGAACCCATTACTGCTCCCAGTCCTGTCCGGCCCCATGCACCATAAAACCCATTCTCTATGCTGGCAAATCGCACTAAATTTTCTCCTCCCACTCCTATGCAGGCCACGGATGCTTCCTTCTGGCCCAATTGGGCCTTGATTTCTCTAATTGTCTCCCATGAATTTTTGCCCCAAAGGTTCATCGCGTCAATGATACGAACATTTTCATTGTTGATGAAAATATACACTGGTTTTTCTGCTTTACCCTTGATAACAATATTATCATAACCGGCATATTTCAGTTCCGGACCCCATGAATAACCGCTGTTTGATGTTCCCATCAATCCAGTCAAGGGAGATTTCGCCGATATTTCCGTCCTGTTAGCCGTTGGTGCGAATGTACCTACAAGAGGTCCAACGCCAAAAGTCAAAACATTCTTTTCGCTAAGTGCGTCGATTGACGGTTCCATTTCATCAAGGAGAATTTTTGTGTTCATCCCGAATCCCCCCAAAAAATCGGTGCCGTCTTTTGAAATCATTTCACATTCTGATATCTTGGAGTTACTTAGGTCTATAGTTAGAATTTTGCCACAATATCCGTGCATGACTTACTCCTCCTCTCTCTGAATAAAAATAAGAGCTTTGGTCGGGCAACTTTCCTCACATATCTTACAAGGGATACAACCATTCTTTATCACAATGTCAAATGTTCCCGCTTCCTCATGTCTAATGACCTTTATGTATGCCTTTTCTGGATTGAATACCCCAAAATAATTAAAAGAACATGCAAGAGCACAAGTCTTGCAACCTGTGCAAAGTCTTTGATCGATACCCAAATAATCATTCATTAGCGGCCCCCTTTGTTCATGAAATATTCTTTTTGATTACATTACCTGTAAGGTACCTGCGAAGAAGAGTGCCATAATTTCGGCAACAGACCTCCAACCGCAAAGCAAGAAGGACAAGCATGTTATTTGTTTTGCAAGGATTTTTGTGGTAAAGCACTTCGGAAAGACTTTCTTCATATCACTATGGAGCACCATACCTTTTTTTTACTTTCTCCCTGTCAGGCAACCCGTTTTCTATAACCGGAAAATCGGAAACTAATTCTACATATTGAGGTTTTTTATATCTTGCAATACGCTCACCAACAAAATCAATTATTTCTTGAGGTTCCACACTTTGATTTTTTATGACCTGGCAGACAGCCTTGATACCCTCCTTCCATTTGCTATCAGGCACACCGAAAACTACACAGTTCTCTATTGCCGGATGCTGAAGGATCACCCTCTCAACCTCGGCTGGATAAACATTCTCGCCTCCCGGCTTGATAAGCTCCTTCTCGGCTTTGCGTCCCATATACCAGAGAAACCCGTTTTCATCGAAACGCCCCAGATCTCCAGTATGATGCCATCCACCGCGAAATGTATAACGATTGTCTTCCGGTAACTTATAGTACCCTTTAAAAACCATAGGTCCTTTAATTGCAATTTCGCCTGTTTGCCCCAAGGATACAGCGCGTCCAGATTCGTCCTCAAGTCTCATCTGGACCAATGGCAACACTCTCCCGGCTGAACCGGGGGCTTCATCATACCTACCAAATGCAGCCAAGCAGGATGTCTCTGTCTGCCCGTAACTTGAATAGAAACATCCTCCTTTCACACGCTGGTATCTTTCTATGGTTTCCGGATTGTCCAGACCACCCACCGCCCTTAGAGAACTAATATCCATTCCTGTTTTTTCCTGCTGGTCCAGTATCTGTGCGAGGATGGGGGGGAACTCCAACATCACCGAGACTTTTTTCTCCTCTATAATCTCTAATGCCCTCAACGGATCAAATTTTTTCATATTGATAGTCAAGTTTCCTGTGTGAAAACAAGCCGCTGTCATAAAAAGTCCCCCCACATGAAAAAGAGGCAAGACGTTCAAATGAACACCATAGGGTGTCAAATTGAGCAGGCATGAAAAATGCATATTGGCACAAAGAAGATTACCGTGACTTAGTAACGCACCTCTTGACCTGCCAGCCACGGCAGCCGTATAGATAATTATGAAACCATCATCGGTTGATACCTGTTCCGGCTCAAATAAATCTCCATCATCCATCAAAGATTCAAAATCTGAAAAACTACCTTGTGCAAGGTCGAGATTGAAATATTTTTTTACCGAGGGAAGGTCGCCCTTCAATGCTTCAATGGTTTCTTGAAACTCCCTGTCGACAAACAGCAGTTCGGGTTCACAATCATTTAAATTGTTGGCAACTTCCCCTGCTGATAGTCTCCAATTAATTGGCACCACTATGGCGCCTGAAGCAGCAGCCGCTCCGTAGAGAAGGAAATATTCAAGACTATTCCTGCCCAAAATGCCAATTCGGTCTCCTTTCTTGACTCCGGAATTTTGCAAACCACGAGCCAGAGAATCCACATCTTCCTTGTACTGCGAAAAGGTCAAGCTCCTGTTGTCAGTCAACTCGAGCCATGCCTCTCTTTCCTTGAAGGTGTCAGCATTACGAATTATTACGTCATAAAAGGTAAAGTCATAAAGTCCCATTTCTAGTTCTCTCCCGGAATGATTTTTAAGAAGTTTTGCTATAATATCGGACTATCACCCATCCCCCACTGTAAGCGAGGCATGGCAAGAAGCCCCAAAAATGGCCTCCATTGGCTTTATCCATATGATAAATCGGTTAATCAAAAAGAGGTGAGGAGTGCCCTCTTTTCGAAATTTTTCGAGGAAAGGGCGACATCCATTCTTAAGATACGCAGCTGGCCTAAAAAACGAACCTCACTTTTAAAGAGAAGAAGCGAGACCGCAGGGTGCGAACTCAATACCATCAAAAGCATTTAAGGAACGACCGTTGAGGTCAGATATCTGCCGATAGGTCAGAGACATATCAATGCTCGACAGAATAGTCATCAATCCTTCTGTGAATTAGCTGTCTAATAGTTACACACTTCATTGCATACGGAATTTAATCTCCAGATTGACCTTCAATTGTTAAGACTTCTTCTCCAGAACTGATCGCCCTTCCTCTTCTAAATCGAGACGTTTAAGCGTTTCCATGGAGGGATTTCCTGTATCTTTATCCCACCCTCTCTCATCATAATAATCATCCAATAGTTCATTTATATGTTTCTCGTTGAGAGGAGGATATTTCTTCTCCCCTACCACCAGAGCTTCATTCAACATCTTATGTGGCGGCATATCGTCTTTGCGAGAAGCCCCTTCTCTGACATTGAAAAGCCGTTGAAGATTCCAGATCCGTTCTCCCGCCTTTTGAAGCTCTTCGGAACTCATTTCAATACCTGTGGTTGCGTAGAATAAATCCCGATATATATCCAAAGTATATTGCGGGCCGATTTGAACCCGCATGCATTGGCCACAACTGTATGACATTGAGTTATAATCATTAACCCATTTTAGCAATCTAGGTTTGCTCCAATTATTGGTGTCCAACTCTGACTCAGGGCAAATTTGATCAATAGCAGCTTCAGGAATACCTATGAGAGGTGCGTAATTTTTTATCGACTTTCCTTTTCTTGGCACGTAGGTTATTGAATATCCTCTGGCGTGGTGAGCACCCCTGGGATCCACTAACTGGCCGAAATTTTCTGTAAAGTGTTCCGACCTAAGGTCCATGGTAGGCTCAAGGCCTTTCACATGCACCGCATGCTCCTCTGCTCCCTTGCCTATTCTCTCGCTTGCAGCCTTAACGCCGTCTGCCAGGATATCCCCGATGTCTTCCCTGCGAGCAATCTTTTCCATCAGCTTGAATGCCGCATCAGCACTCCAATCCAGCTCCAAACCACCGGTATCTTCTTTAGAGATGATACCGTTTTTATAAAGTTCAGTTGCAAAACCTATCATGATCGCCGAAGAAAAAGAGTCCATACCGTATATATCGGATAGATAGGTACACTGAACACCATCATCCCAGTTTCTTATGCCGGCCTGATTAAAAGTTAAAGGGGTTCCCCATGGATTGGAAATCTTAAAAGTCAACCCGTCGTATTTTCCGCCCTGAATAGAAACAATGCCTTTGTCCCCTGCGGGGCAGCTCATGCAGGCGAAGTAGTTTTTCCATATTCTCTTCGCGTATTCTTTCTGAGTAAAATACACATCCGTTGCTTCAGGGATGCCTTCCGAAAAATTCTTTGTAACGCTTATACCCCTTTTGGCGTATTGCCCAATGTAATAATCAATGACCTTTCCTTCATTTCTCCACATGTCCAGGACAGGAGAGGCAGCCACCTTTTCACGCAACTCTTTAACCATCTTGCGAAATTTACCCCGCTGGGAGACCGTTATCCCCTTTGTGCCCCTGACGGCTATGGCTTTGAGGTTTTTTGAACCCATAACAGCACCCAGTCCTACCCTTGCAATCATGCCGCTCTTGTTTTCAACAATGTTTGCAAATCTTACCAACTTCTCACCGGCGGGTCCGATACAGCTGACCCAGTAGTCTCCCAGTTCAGCTCTTATTAAATCTGTTGTTTCATATACGTCCTTACCCCACAGACCTTCGGCGTCCCTGATCTCCACATCATCATCAGTTATTGCCAGGTAAACCGGTTTTTCCGCCCTGCCGCTTATAACCAGATGATCATATCCTGCATATTTGAGCATAGGCCCTATTGAAACTCCGGTCTGGGACTCACCCAGCAAACCTGTTAATGGAGATTTGGTAATTATTCCAGCCCTGGAACATCCTGGAATCGTGGTGCCTACGAAAGGACCCGAGCCATAGCAGATGACATTTTTTGGTGAAAGAGGATCAATCCCAGGTTCTATCAGGTCAAAGGCAAGTTTGGTGTTGATTCCCATTCCACCGATGTAATCCCTGATCAGATTTTCACCGAGCGGTTCTTTCCTTATGTCTCTGTTTGTCAGATCTATATATAAAATCTGACCGGCAAATCCGTGATACTCCATTGAAAACCTCCTTTTTGTGCTCTTTCTTTAACGCCTCAATCGCTCCAAGCAACCGCCTCAATCGCTCCATAGTTGCAGTGATCTGCACAGATTCCGCATTTGATACAGTCATCTGAAAAAGATATTTCTCTTTCGATATCCCCTATATAGTTTAAGATTATCCTGGACTTGATGGGATTAAATGACTTTGCGTAAGCAAATGAACACGCAAGCTGGCAACTGATACATGCCGAGCATTTTTCCGGGTGCGTCTTTATTTCCTTAAAACGAGTTTTCTTCTTTTCCCCCATTTGAATCACCGTTTCCTTTCCATATAAAACATATTTATACCCTGCCTCACTTAGGTTCCGGGGACCGGATTCACAAAGAACAGCAATCCCCACATTACAAGTGATTGTTCTAAAAAAGCGGTTTCCTTGGCATCTTCATGTACAAAAAAGGCATTCACCCCTTCCCTCTTTAAGGGAGGGGTAAATGACCTTACAGACAAAAGTTAAGCTGGAAACATCAAAGCCCATCGTCCAAAAGGACAAGCCACTTCAAATCAAATCTTTAAAAGCTGGTATTTCAAAAGAGGTGAAGATTTACTTTTTCACCCAACTGGGGCCGCCGCCGTCCGCTTTTAAAAGATCAGCTATTGGCGGCTGAATGTCCCAGTCAAGATGCTGCCAGGCAGCAGGATAGCGACTTCCCCCCGTCTTTCGCAATTTCCAGGCACTGTCCGCAATTTCCTCTAACAGGGCGCCTGGTATGCTGAAGATCAGATCGGTATTGGAGGGCAGAGCCAATAATTTCCATGCATTCCCCGGAATGGCCAATTTTGGGATATTGTCCTGTATCGGGGCTACCGTAACACGAACGCACGTCCCCTGATTTCCTACGCTGATGTCAAAATTTCCACCCCTGTTACGTAAATAGGCTCCGTAAAGTACCAGCATCTGCGATGCGTTTCCGAAAATAATGACCGTATCAGGTTCAACGGGGCACCTCTCGAGAGGGGTCATGAACATAGCCTTATATTCCCCTCGCTCAAAGGAAGGCATCGCGTCAAAGCTTTTCTGGGCAGCTTCTTCATTTTCAAACTGCCAGCCCACATATCTCTTTGCAGCACCTTCCGGTAGATCCTCTCCAAAAAAGTATCCAGGCACTGCGTAGCAAGAACAATCTTCTGCTTCAGCCAGGATTGTTCTGCCTATATATCTTGTTTGGGAGATCATTTGGCAAAGGGTGCGAGGCTTTTTCGGTTTCTTGAACTCTTCCCAGCCGTCCAAACTTTTTAACATCTTGAATGCAACCAGATTACCCTCAGGACATAGAAAATCTTTGTACTGCTTGGCCATGTCCTGATTCCTTTTTAACGCCTTTTCATCCATGTTATTGTCTCCTTTGAGTTAATCTGTCCATGAAAATTGTAATAGTTATGACAGCCACCTTTTTCTGCGCCGGTAATGTTTAACCTCTCGATAACTCTTCCTATCACCAAGCGTACTTAATCCAAGATAGAATTCTTTTACGTCTTCATTTTCTTGTAGTTTCTCTGCAGGTCCATCCAGGACAATCCTGCCGTTTTCCATAATATACCCATATTCAGAAATACCCAGTGCAGCTTTTACATTCTGTTCAACGAGTAGTATAGTGAGGTTTTCTTCTGTATTGATCCTTTTGATAATCTCGAAAATTTCTTTAACCAAAAGGGGCGCAAGGCCAAGGGACGGTTCATCAAGAAGCATAATCTTGGGGTGGCACATCAGAGCACTACCGATAACCAACATCTGTTGTTCCCCTCCGGAAAGGTATCCGGCAGTCCGGTCTTTAAGGCGTACCAATTTGGGAAAGTGGTTTTGAACAACAACGAGATCTTTTTTCTGCTCTCCGCGTCCAACTCCAACTGCGCTCACCTTCAAGTTTTCCTCCACTGTCAGGTGGTCAAAGAGTTTTCTTCCCTCCAAGACCTGGACAATACCCATCCTTACAATCTGCTCCGGATTCCGCTTGTCTATCCTGACGCCTTCAAATTCAACACTCCCATCAGTCACTTCCCCCAACTCTGTCTTAAGAAGACCTGAGATGGATCTAAGGACGGTGGTCTTTCCTGCCCCATTGCCGCCCAAAAGCGAAAAGACCTTCCCGATAGGCAACTCCATGGAAAGACCTTTCAAAACCAGTATAACATCATTGTAAATGACCTCGACATTATTTAACTTAAGCATGCCTTGCCGTTTCCCCTCTCAGGTTTTATTCGAAAATATTCGTCAAACTTTATAAAACGTATTTAGCTGTATCCATTGATTGAAACGTAGAAATATCAATCCTTTTGGATTTTAGCAGTGTTTCCAGGCACTGCCAGACAAAGCGGCCTGGCAGTGCCGGCGTATTTCATCCATAGAGTGACCGCTAAAAAGAGGCTCTCTTCGGGTTAAACAAAAACCGCAGCAATTGGACTGTGGCTTCTTTATTTATACTTTGCCGGTCTCAAATCAGGAAGCTCATAATAATCACTAGCGGGTAACAGGTCGCCATTTTTCTGGACCATGTAAATCTTACTGCGCTTAAGCATCGGATAATCAGGACTATAAGTAAAATCGCAAATTCCAAGGGCATTAAAGTTTTTCGTATTCAATAGTTCGTGCAGAAAATTATCGCCTGTAACGCCTTCCCAACCTTTTTCATCGACAAGTTTGCCCACGATTTCAGTTATCAGCCACATTTTTGCCCATTTGATCAAA